>CAYQMZ010000309.1:8035-8401 GCA_964418725.1 uncultured Pirellulaceae bacterium | reverse complement strand
TCCCATCGAATCGAGCTCGCCTAGAACCGCTCCCACACTGTCATCAACCGCCCGCACCATCGACGCAAGCTCTGCATTGTCCTGCCGTGAACGCGAAACGCCGTCGTGTTCCTTGATCGGATCAGACGATTCCGAAAACGATTTCTTCGCCTTGTCACGAAAGTGTTGGACTCGCTTTTTATAGGCTTGGATGGGCGTGTGAACGTTGTAGTACGACAGATACAGCAAAAACGGACTCGCATCGTCTTTCTGCGTCTTAAGAAATTCGATTGATTCTTGCGTCAGTCTCTCAGTCAGATACTCATTCGGATATTCGGCTTTAAGGGTTGGATTCGTCCATGGCGCATAGTAACCACCTGGTGGCGA
>CAYQMZ010000309.1:0-8025 GCA_964418725.1 uncultured Pirellulaceae bacterium | reverse complement strand
CCGACATTGTGATCGAACCCTTGGTCGGTCGGCCAGTGGCCTCTGTCTCCCAAGTGCCACTTGCCTGCAAAGAACGTGTTGTAGCCATGTTCTTTCAGCGCTTCTGCGATGGTCACTTCTTCAAGAGCCAAATTATCGCGATCGTTGACGTGTTCGAACTTTGCGTCTTTCACCTGTGAGGTGGCACGTCCCGGAATCCAATCGGTAATATCCACGCGGACAGGATGTCGGCCGGTCATGATGCTGGCACGTGTGGGGGAACACACGGGACAAGCCGCGTAGCCGTTGGTAAACTTCATCCCGCTGGCAGCGAGCGCGTCGATGTTTGGAGTCTCGTAGAACGTGCTTCCAAAGCAACCAACGTCCGCCCAACCTAAGTCATCGACCAAAAAGAATACGAAGTTGGTCGTTTTGTCAGCTCGTGTTTCTGAGCAAATCATGCACGCAATGACAAGATGCATTACGATGCCCATCAACTTTGCCGTCGCTACTGTTCCTATACCGCGTGATCGAATGAATCGCATAAGTAAGTCTTCCGTTAGGTTTGATGCACCGACCGCTAGAGCAAGTTGGGCTTTTTGCGTCTTCTTGATTCGACAAACGAAACAGCATCTTACCGTAGCGTTACGTGGCAATCTAACCACCAGCCTCGTAGTAGCCGTCGGACTTGCGGCGTTCGCGAATATTGCGAGAGCCGATGAACTGGATCGCACGAGCGAATCCAACGCACACGCAAAGCCAAACATCGTCTTCATCATGATTGATGACTTAGGCTGGATGGACCTTGCGTGCCAGGGCAACCCGTTGGTCGAGACCCCAAATATCGACAGCCTAGCGAACCAAGGCGTGCGTTTCACCGACCACTATGCGGCGGCGCCGGTATGTTCGCCGACGAGAGCCTCGATCATGACGGGCAAGGCTCCCGCGAGACTTCGCATCACCAATCACTTGCCCGACCAAAAACGCTTCACGCCCAAAGATGCAAAGCTGCTGCCCGCCGAGTGTCATGACCATCTACCGCTGGAGGAGGTCACCATTGCCGAGAGACTGAAAGCCGCGGGCTACTCCACCGCCTTTATTGGCAAGTGGCATCTATCTCAACGCGGGAATACGAAATTCCAACCAGAGTATCAGGGATTCGATATCAACATCGGAGGCTGCGAGGCACTGCTGAAGAAGTACGAAAACCGCACGGGACCGGGCCTTAACGACACGCGTTACGGGGCAATGATCGAGGCCATGGATTCCGCGATCGGCCGAATACTTACCGCCTTGGACGAATTAAAACTGGCCGACGATACGCTGCTGATCTTTACCTCCGACAATGGCGCGTTCGGCGGAGTTGGCGATAACCGACCATTAAGAGAAGAGAAAGGTTACCTCTATGAAGGCGGTATCCGCGTTCCGTTGATTGTTCGCTGGCCCGGCCATACCGAGAGCGGCACGACTTGCTCGACGCCGACGATTAGCACGGACTTCTTTTCGACTCTGTTGGATGCTGCCGACATTCCGTTAGGGGCCGGAGATACACTTGACGGCGTCAGCCTTGTGCCCCTGTTCGAAGGCGACGCGATTAACGATCGCTCGATCTACTTCCACTATCCAAACTATGCTTTTCATCGCGGAAATCGACTGGGCAGCTCAGTGCGTCGCGGGAAATACAAACTGATCGACTACTACGACAGCGAAGCTTGCGAACTGTACGACTTGGAAGCCGACATTTCCGAGGCAAAGAACTTGGCAAACAGCAAGCCGGTTCTCGTCCAAGAACTACGCAACCAGTTGCTCAAGTGGCGGAAATTCACAAACGCCGCAAAGCCGGTCGTTGCCGATGCCAAGTAACGGCGCGGGGAGAATTTGCTGCCTGCAGCAAACCGACTGATCGCTCAGAGCTTCAGTTGACCGGCAGCGCTGACGCGTCAACATCTTGAAAAATGGCGTCGACGAATTCTTCACGTCTGGCAGCGGCAGCCGCAAGTCGATCTTCAAACTCAGGTTCGCCGGCTCCAAACTGCTGCCTACTGCGAGCATTCAAATGCCGCACGACATGCAACACATCCAATGCGGACAAGTGACCGTCGCCATTGACATCGACCATCAGTCCAGCCGCTGATTCGATCTGACCTACGACGTTCGCCGTCGGCAACTTACCGCGTTGGCCACTATTTATGACACGCACTGTCGCCAGCACATCCCGCGGAACCACGACGCCGTCTCCGTCCACGTCGTACTGATTCGCGTGGTTGGTCCACTCAATGGCACCAGGCGGTGGCGATTGCCAGTCGAGCCGACTAATCGTTTCGCCGTCCACCGACCGGTAGGCGAAACGACGATCATTCGCCTTCACAAGAATGTTCGTCGCCCGTGCCGTCGATTCCGTGGCAAGCAGCACGACGTCTACATCGCTAATGCCTAGGTCGTCGGCAACGTGCCGAATTGCTTGCGACTGCAAGGCATGCGTTTGCTTAAGAGCTGGCAGATCTACCCCCGGATTCGGTTCGTCATTGAGCAACTCGCCCAACCAAGCCAATCGATTGACGGTCTCAGCAGATCGATTCACGTCGTCGGACGGAACATCAATAGATAGCCCCACTTCGTCGAGACGATTCGCCAGTACGTCAGACGTAAGTGTTCCGAGGAATTCTTCTTCAAGGGTGACGACAGGAGCGCTGGGATTGGCAACGTCCAGAATCCGAAGATTGCTTACAGAGCCTATACGCGTATTGGTTGTTCCTTGTACGACGATGCGATCTTCCCCTCCCCAAAACACAGCCGCTGAAGGGTAGGAATTCGATTCCACCCATGGCCGCGTTGCCTCGGGAAGTTCGATATCTGTAATCGATAGCGAACTGGGATCACGAAAGTCGAGCAGTTGGTATTCGGATGTCCGCTCACTCGAGGCCAGCAGGGCTACTCCGTCTCCGTAACGTATCCCCAGTGCCGACGTGCCTCCACGACCGATCTCGCGCAGGCTACTTGCGACACGCATCACACCGTTGTCATTCTCGACAATCATGAATTGATTCTCGTATGGAACCTCGGTCTCGTCTGCTTCTCCGCTGCCACCAAATCCAGATGAAATCACCACCCCGCCGCCATTAAAGGGACGATGTGGTTTACTGGCGTTCGGTGGCGCGAGGTGCGTGACGAGATGCAATCGCCCATCGAATTCATGCAACGTTGGATTTCCGCGATAGTCCGCCCAAACGCCCGGTATCTTCCCAACGCCCAGACGGTTTAAATCATCGCCCGCGAATTCAAGCATCGAAATAACAGTGTCACGATAGTAGTCATCACTATTAAACCCGGCAGCAGAGTTCACTTGTTCGAGAACATAGAAGCGTTCGTCACCGCGAAAGACGCGAGACGTGCCGTCCACCAAAATGCCTGACGCCGCGTGAATACCAGGTTCAGTGTTTCCTACATCGATCGTCACGGCCGCAATGATTTCACGTGACTGGTCACCGGAATTCCTAATCACGTCCTCCGGTGACACGATCAGGCCGGCACGAACGAATTCATTGCCCGGACCGTAGCTGGCAAACTTCGGCATTGCATCTTGGACAGCTTGCCCGACCTCTTGCTCAACTCGCCTCGCGCGAGACGATTCGTTTTCAAGCTCTGCGTCAGAGTTCCACTGCAATGTTTTGCTGTAAAGCGAGTCGTCAACAACCAACAAACGCAGCCGCGCAGAATCCATCCAGCTATCGATATACTGCCCTTCCATTTCGGTACGTTGAACGACTCTTGGCGCAGATGGATTGGAGACATCAAACACCGTAACGTAGGTCATGCGGTCCGCTTCTCCAGACATCGCACGATATCGTTCGTTGAACTGAATTACCGGATCACGGTGGCGACCATTGGAAACCACAACCAATCGGTCATCATGAAGATGCAGACTAACTGCGTTTCCTTTGAAGTTCGATTGTGAGAGAACACTCTGAGTTTCGACATCCAGGATGACAACGCTGCTACCGATGAATTGGTAAAAGTCACCAGTTTGCGGGTGGATAGACTGCGTGTTGCGATCGCTATGCGGAGAGGGCAGGCGTTTGGTTTCCGTGTAGTCGAATTGCCCTGTCCCCGTCGCTTCGATGACAAAGACGTCATCTGAGGCAAAGTGGTCCTGCGGCTGGGGGTGTCGCACGTTGACCGTTACCGTTGCTTCCAAGTTACCGTCAACGGTGTAAGTGAACGTGTCGACACCACTGGCACCACTTTGCGGAGTGTAGAGCAACGCCTGCCCCATCGCGTCGATCGTGACCTCGCCGTACGTTGCATCGGAAACGCTGACGATTCGTGACGGCTTTCCGGCCCCCACGCCGATGCGATCATTTTCCAATACGTTTAGAAACGCAGGCTGCTGGATGCCGGTGTTGGCGTTGCCCGCCAAATTGAATTGGTCGTCACGTAACAGCGGCAAGACATCAATGCTCACTTTTGTTCGGCCGCGACCATTTGCTCGATACTCGAAGACCGCCTTTCCCGCAAAGCTACTACCGGGATCGTAAACTAACGTCCGGCCGTCTTCTGCGACTTCAATGTCTCCGGCCCCTGAAATCTGCGACAGATGTGTGACGCGGTAGTCTGTATCCTGTTCGTCCGGAAAATTGTCATTCTGAAGCACGTCAATTTCCAGAGGCTGACCTTGATATATGGTCGCCTTATCCTCCCGCAAGTTGTACGGCGACGAAAAAATCACCACGCCCTCAAACGCCTCATCCACCAAGTAACGAATGCCCACCGTTTCCGTGACTCCGCCTAGTGCGTAGTTAATAGTGCGACCATCTGTCCCGATCGATACGGTTCCAAGATCGCCGATCTCATTGTCAGTTTCCTCCGCTACTCCAAAGAACGCCCCCCACGGCCGAGGATTTTCAACCGATGTAATCTGTCGATTGCCTTGATAGTCTGCCGGAAAATCAACAAAGTCGGCGATCACGGGGACCGAGTATTCGCTACTTCCATCCATAAAAACATCATCCCAACCTGCCGCAGCCATCAATCGCACTTGCACGCTTTCGGTGAACACATCATCGACCGTATACGTGAAGCGGTGTGTTCGATCAGATGTCAATGGAGTAAAGATCAGCGTCTTGCCATCGTCCGCGACATGGACCTCCGCTGTGCTCGGCTCGGTGACGGACGTTATCCGTTTCTCACCTGGGTAAGACGATCCCTCGAAGTCATTCGCTAAAACGTCTAAGACGTTGTCTTTCGATCCCTCTAGCAGAGCGATCTCGTCCCTTCGCAGATCAGAGGCATACTTGTCGACTTCAACGGTCACATTCGCTCTGTGAATTCCGTCTGCTACATACGAAAAGTGGTCTATCCCAACGAAGTTCTCCGGTGGCGTGTATACCACGCGTGATCCCCATTTGATTGAGACCTCGCCTCCCGCTGTCGTTTCGCTTAACTCGGTGATCGTCTGCGTCGTCACAGTTGGATTCAAGAATCGCTCGCCATCGTTCCTTAGTACCCTGAGTTCGTTTTCGACAGAGTTCGGAGGCACCGTAAACTGGTCACCGCGGGCGACTCCCAGAACGCTTAGCCTCAAAGTCCCTTCAATGGTGTCATCAATCTGGTATTTGATGCTGTAGCTTCCAGCCCCAATCTCGCTTGGCCTCAGCTCAATCTTCTTGCCGTCACCAACAATTCTCACGTCTGCGCCGGGAGGTGTTTCCAACAACTCCGTGATTTGCCGCTCACCAGAGTAGCCTTCCCAAAACGGATCGTTCGCGATGACATCAACACTAGCTACCGTATCCTGACCTAACACAACCGAAACGTAGTCCGGCTCCACGGGATTCGGAAAGTCAACGGTGACAGGTGCCCCATACTGGATACCACCAGTTGTGTATGCAAATTCGTGTCGGCCATAGAGGCCTTCAACACGATTCAGAATCAAGTGTTGCCGATCGGCAGAGATTTCTAAGGAATGAAGGCCTCTGGAACTGACCACTTCATCGATTCCTCGCGCGACGCCAAATTCGGCTGCAAAGGAATCGTTCTCCAGCACGTCTACGATGTAGGTGTCGCGGGCTGGCGGCAGAACGTACGAGTCGGCCTGCAAAGGCGAAACCACGTTGATGACAATATCCGCGCGACACTGCGTATCGCCGGCCACCCCGTAGTTCGCATGAACTTCACCGGTGAAGTAAGGCTGTGGCGTATAGAGGATCGACTTGCCGTCATCGGCAATACGAATCTCATGTTGTCGCAGATCGTTCCAGTCATAGCCAAGCTTTGCCACTTGATCCGTTATCGCAATCGACGAGTCATTCGCGAGCACTGGTAACGCGACTTCGAATGCGTTCTGGTGCACTTCAAAGGCGTCGGACTGAAGCAGTGCCGGATTGGCGCACCACATCATATGACGATGCTCGAGCCGCTGAAGCTCGAGCCGTGTTCCCCAATCATTGCGTCTATGTTTGAATCGCATTGTCGTGAACGAGAAGGCTGACACTGAAACGCACGGGCTACACGGAAGCAGTAGCTGGCCCGCAATTCCAGACTAATCAAGGATGTTGAACGCACCACCAGATTCGTACCAGAATCTGAACTATGACGTTCTGACCGTCATATCCCCGCCAATCGGACGGCTCGCGTATCGATTGTAACCGCTGACCAGCAACTCGATTCGGTGCCATGGACGAGTTGAATGACGATCTGGCATATGATGTGCCCAGCACGATCGAACCTGGAGGCCGCTATGGCTCAGAGCGCAGACTCAAGTAAACGCTGAAACTAGTCCAGCAAAACGTTTTGTCTCGGTCGACGCCCTACGTGGATTCGACATGTTTTGGATTCTCGGCGCCGATACCTTGGCAAGGTCCATACCTCTGACTTCTGGTGAGCTTGCTCGCAATGTCTCCACGGAAGCGGCGGAAGAACTGACAGGTCTAAACAAGCTGTCCTACATTCTCGCGGAACAACTTGAACACGTACCGTGGGACGGGTTTCACTTCTACGACTTGATCTTTCCCATGTTCGTTTTCCTGATGGGCGTATCAACGGTCTTCTCGCTTGATCGCATCGTTGCAAAACACGGCAAAGGTCGAGCCTATCGACGCGTGATCTTTCGAGCGATTGTGCTATACGCATTAGGAATCCTCTATCACGGTGCGATAGGCGATCCACCAGCATTCCGATTCATGGGCGTCCTACATCGCATTGCGATTTGCTACTTGTTCGGCGGCTTGTTGTACCTAAATCTCGGCTACCGTGGCTTAGCAGCTACTGCAGTCGTGCTGCTCGGTGGGTACTGGGCGACGATGTCATTCGTCGACGTCCCCGGGCACGGGCCTGCGAATTGGATCGAGGGCACGAACTTAGCCAACTACATCGACAGCCAATACCTGCCTGGTTACAAGTGGGACGGCGATTGGGACCCAGAGGGTCTCCTGAGTACGATTCCTGCCATCGTGAGTGGTCTGCTAGGAATCTTCGCGGGTCTGTTGATGCGGCGGGAAATGCATGGACTCACGAGGTTCGCAGCGTTACTGGCTATTGGCGGACTTTGTCTCGCGGCCGGCTACTTCTGGCATGAAGCTCCAAACTACTTCTGTCCGATCATTAAGAAGCTGTGGACGCCCTCGTTCGTTCTCTACGCAGGTGGTTGGAGCTTCATCCTGCTCGCCGTCTTTCACCTCATCATTGACGTGATGAAGTTTGATCTCTGGGCACGTCCATTCGTTTGGATTGGAATGAACCCAATCACGCTTTATATGCTTAGGAACTTTGTCGGCGGGTACTCGAAGCTTGTGCAGCGAGTCGCTCCTGAAGCCTGGACCGCCGATTATGCTCCCGCAAGTACTCTCGCTGTGGCGATCGTTTCTTTACTGATTCCAATCTGGATCGCGTGGCTGATGTACCGCAACAAGTTCTTCGTGCGCGTTTGATCGCAGGTGCCCTAGCGTGCTGAGTCGTTAGCTCTTTAAAGAGTAGGGTCCGGTTCCTACCGGCCTTTGTGCGGTCCAACTCCTGTTTTGTCCGGTAGGAACCTTGTCTTTACCCACAAGT
>CAYQMZ010000308.1:0-8408 GCA_964418725.1 uncultured Pirellulaceae bacterium | reverse complement strand
AGTAAATTCCAAGTCAACGTTCAGCGACAACGCATCGAGCGTTCCGAACGTGTCAACTTGGACCGAGTGGTCGATCACTAAGTCGACGGGAATCAGCGGATTGACTTTCTTGGGGTCGCCGCCCATTCGATGCATCGCACTTCGCATGGCAGCCAAGTCAACAACGGCGGGAACACCAGTGAAGTCCTGCAACACGACGCGTGATGGCAAGAAAGGAATCTCAACTGGCTTCGACGTGGGGCTCCATGCCGCCAGGTTTTTGACGTCATCTTCGCTGACCGTGTAGCCGTCGCAATTTCGCAAGACGGATTCAAGGAGCACTCGGATGGAATAAGGCAAACCAGAAACGGTCGTCAGGCCAGCATCCTCAAGCTTTGACAATCGATAGATTCCGGCGCTGCCGTTTCCCGTATCGAAGGTGTCGCGAGCGGAGAACTTGTCGTGGGCTTGTTTGGGTTGCGTCATGACCTACCTGTCACCATTTGATTGCGAGTATCCCCGTATTTTAGCGCATTTCGGCGGCTCCCGTAAAGGTAGACTCGGGGCCGGATGCAAGCCGATTTTCGATTCCGAGAGTCAATCACTTTTCAGCCTAGCCCTCAGCCTGCCTCACCAGCGTCTCGTTGTCTTCAGCTCCAGCATTCGCTGAAACTAGTCTTTCGTAGCAGGCAGCGTATAAACCGTCAGTCCCGCCAGATCGCGATCACTTTGCGGTAGCAGCAAACTCACCAAGTAGCCCGCCACCACGCAGGATGCGACCCCAAAGAATGTGTACATGTAAGCCGTGATGTCGGTGTACTTCCAAATAAAGAACATTACGCCCGCTCCGAAGAAGGCACCGAATAACGCTCCCACCGAGTTGGCTCGCTTAGTTAGTGCACCAAGCACAAAGAGCCCGCCGAGTACTCCCATGAATAGACCGATCAGCTTCACAAACTCGTCGAATCGCGATTTGATATTCGGGTCGATGAAGTACAGTCCCGCAAGCGTTCCAATGACACCAAAGGCGAGCGTCAGGAACTTTGCGATGCGGAGATAGTTCCGTTCGTCTTTGCAAACGCCAAACGGACGCAAGAAATCCGTGACCACTGTCGTGGCCATCGAGTTCATACTCGTCGAAACCGTCGATTGTGCAGCCGCAAATATGCCCGCGACGATCAGCCCAGCGATACCGATCGGCAATTCCTTTGAGATGAAAAGCGGAAACACCTGGTCGGCCGTGATATTTGGATCGAGTCGATCAGGATGCGAGCGGTAGAACGCATAAAGTGCCGTACCGATGCCAAAGAACAGGATCGTCGTTGGAATTACCAGGATCGCGTTGGTCCAGATCGATCGCTCGGCCAACGCCTGAGTCGATGTCGTCATGTAACGCTGGACAACCGCCTGATCCGCCGTGTACGTCGAAATATTTTGGGCAATACTACCGATGATTATGAACCAGATCGCCACCTGAGCACTGGTCATATCTAAGTTGAAGTGCGCCCATTTAAACTTGTCGGCGGCGTTGGCCTCGGCCAAGAATCCCTCAAACCCGCCGTCGATACCATTAATCAGAAACAGTCCAGCCACAACGGCTCCGCCAAGCAACACGACCGTCTGGATTGTGTCTGTCCAAATCACTGCCTCGATGCCACCAAACGTACAGTAGATGATGCTCAGGATGCCCATCACCAGTACGCACTGGCGTGGGTCCAACGGCGTCGCAACTTTCAACGCCAATCCCGTCAACGCGAGAACGACAGCCATTCGAAAGACGTGAAAGACCACGAAGCTTGCACTGCCCAGTAGTCTGACTGGACGCGAGAAGCGTTTCTCCAGGTACTCGTACGAACTGGTCGCATCAATTCGTCGATAGAAAGGCAGCGCGACCTTGGCCGCAATGAAAGCGACCAGCGGAACGACAAAGTTCAGCACCGCGACCACCCAGTCCTGTTGGAAGGACTTGGAAGGCAGCCCGGTGTAGGTGAGCGAACTCAGCATCGTCGCGTAGATACTGCAGCCCGCCGCCCACCATGGGATCTGTTTTCCGCCCCGAAAGTAGTCGTCGGTATTCTTATTCTTGCGCGCGAAGTACACGCCCACACCGACCATCGCGGCCAGATACAGAACTAGAATCGTGTAGTTCACAACGCCAAAGTCTGGTTTGCTGCTGGCGGTCTGAATCGCCCAGACCTTTGGAGACCGAACGCGTGGTCGTACTTCACCTGAAGGCACAACCAATCGCCCGTTAAACATCACCGCCTGAGTAGTAACGTGATTAGCGGGCGTCGCATTCGTCTCAATCCAACGGTCGGTGATCGTATGGTACGCAAACGCTCGCTTTTGAAACCCTGGATGGTCATCTTTCAGGTCGTTGGCGGTGTTGAACAGTTCTCCGCTATCGCCGCCAAGGACATAGAGGTAACTGTTACTGAAATCCAAGCCGGTACCGGCCATCACGCAGGCTGGCACGTCGGACCGCTGCCTCCAAACGGAACGAACCGGATTGAACTCCCAAACATCCTTCAAGAACCTGGGGGCATCGGCACTCGCCTCTTCGGCAGTACGTCCGCTAATCACATAGATGCACTTGTCGAAACCATTGTGCTGTGCGAGCGTTAGGTTCAACGCTCGAGTCGGTCCAGGAACCGGAGGCAACTCCTCCCACTGCAAATCGGCGTCACTGGCACTCAGGTCCAGCTTCCAAAAATTGTTCATGGCCGTGTCTAGGCTGGAGCCAGTTTGGCCACCGGCCAGGTAGACTGCACTGCCGACTAACACTGCCTGACCATGAACACACGGCTTGGGGAGTTTCGGGTAGTTTTTGATTTCGATCCCGTCGCCAGTCCAGTGCAACAGAAAGACGTCGTCGAACACATTCGCGGCATCGTTGCCGCCCATCACCAGAACGCCCTGGTCCGTAGAAACGCAGGCGGCATACCCAAGCGGACGAGGCAACGTTCCGGCGGCTCGCCAGTTGAATTCCCCTTCATCACTGGCCATTAACGCGTAAACGTCGTCGTGCCACTGCTTGCTGGATTCCCAAACCGGCTGTGGGAAGTTTGCACCGCCACCTACCAGCAAGACATCGCTTTTACCTTCCTCCGACTGCACACCAACAATAGGCCCGGCAACTCCCAGTTCGTTGGGGATCGACGGCAGTTCTTCCCAGTTTAGCACGATTTCCGCAGGGGCTTGAGAGCCAACGAGCGTTGCCAACAAGACAGCCACCTGCAGCATCCAGATTGCAGGTCGGCCGGTGTGTGCTACACGGCCGGTGTGTGCTGCACGGCCGTTGTGTGCTGCTCGGCCATCAGGCGACAGAGACAGTCTTCCGGCTAAAGCCGGTACTACGAACTCACTCAACCTGAATTCTGCAAAAGCTCTCAGGATCATTCCATGCACGCCACAAGCCGTCAAAGCGATGGGGCTCACGTCCCGGTTACGCTGGTCCATATCCGATCCCAACCTGTCTAATCAATCGACTGCAGAGTCGATGCAAAACCGTCAAATACCGCCGCGGCGATATCCTACAAGAATTCAGCACAGGATTGTGACGCAAGAAAACTGAAATCGATCTACGGCACGCAAGTTGTCGAAAAGTTCTCCCTTGATCTGAACCGGCGGTTAAGTCCAACGTCTCGGACCGAAAGCTACGCTGGCCTGTTGCTTTTACAGCTAAGAACGATTCGGCACCGACCGCAGAAGGATCCAACAACGAAATCAGGCCAGGAGAATTCCTGGCCTGTTGCTTGTAACGCTAAGACTTCGTCGACCGAATACTTGGCAGCTGCTATGCGTTGGTCAATTCAAGCGTTTCATCTTCATGCTTGGACGGAGCATGATCCAGCAACCAATCCTCTAGCATGATGTGCTTGATCTTCGGTGCCCGAAGCAGTGCCGCTCGACGAGGAAGCAGATTGGCCAACCAAGGTCGATCGATAGCGACGGACAGAGCCTGCATGCTACGGCTGTTTTTCGTTTGCGTTTCAACGTTGCCGGCGAGCCGATCGAACGTTGAAGGAATGATGTTCGGACTTGGGCCGACATGAATGACGCTCTTCGTGCCACTAGACAGAACTTCGCACACCGCATCCCAGAGCTTTTGCGTGTGGTCGATCCAACGCATCATGTGCGAGCGAGCATTCACATCGTCGTAGCTCATTTCGCCAGTCACAAGCGACAGCACAGGTGGCACGGGGGCTGTTCGACCGCCGGGCAACGTGTGCAGCATCTTCCCTGCACGACTGGTAAAGTGCTTCTCCCAGACAATCGGCGTATGCAGCGGCGGCCATTTGTGATCGTTGCATCGCAGGTGAACTCCCTTAGGAGCAATTTCTTTCAACCGACCACGGAGTTCCTCGACAGTCGAACCGGTCCCCATCACCAGCACCGAGTTTGGACTCAGGTGCGTCGAGATGCCAATCACTCCATCATTCTTCGAATTGATGTCTAAGAAGATCTCTTGCACCTTGGCCAGTGAAAGCTCTTCTCGTCGACAGAACAAAATGCCAAGTGTCATGTCCTGAGCCAACTCGATGCCGTCCGCGGCCAGAGTCAGTGGAATCTTCAGAGCGTCCGCAAACTCGAACGTCCCGCCAGCAACGAGTGCGGCGATTTCACCCAGACTAAAGCCAAACGAGAACGCGGCTTCTTTATAGTCCACGCCATGGCATTCTCTGAGGATCGCCAACTGTGCCTGCTCGACGGCCACGATCAATGCAATCGATTCGGCGTAGTCTTCTAATTCGGTTTCTTGTCGCGTTTCTACTCGCTGAAGCAAGTCGACCGGACGCCCAGTGATTTCCGAGCACACCTGGCTGGCTTGCTCTAAGTACGGCACCAAAATCTCTCGATACTCGGCGACCTCCAGTAACTCTGGAGTACGCCCAAGATTGGTGACGTTGTAGCCACGAAACGCGATTGCGGTTCGACTGATACCTTTGGCCAAGTCCATCGCTTTGCTAACCTCTAGATGAGAGATAGGAGACGGGTGATTCGCTCGCGTTCAGCCTACGAAGCAAAGCGTGGGCCGAAGACGGGAACCCGCAGAGCGGTTAACTGCAAAGCTCAACTAATAATAGTGTACGGCGATTTGCTAGTTTCGTCGTTCAATTGGCTTGTAGCGAATTTACCAGTGTTTCGCGGTGGTGAACTTACCGGACATTTCGTTGCCACTAGACAAATCGATACCACGCGCAACCAATTTGAGTGAGTGCAGACTGTGAATCTGAAGTCGAAAGTCGCCGTCGTCACAGGCTCATCACGCGGAATAGGACGAGCAATCGCGTTAGAGTTGGCCAAACAAGGTGCCCACGTCATTGTTTGGGGCAGCGGCGAACACTCCGAGACAAACATCGCCGGCGTTATGGATGAGCTGGCTCAACTGGACGTCGAACGCCACAGTGTCCTTGCCGATTTAAACGATTTGGATGCCACGACACGGGTTATCCAGCAATGCTGGGAATGGAAAAACGGAGTCGACATTTGGGTTAACAACGCCGGCGTCGACGTGCTGACGGGCGAAAACGCAACACTCGACTTCTTTACGAAACTAGATCGGCTTTGGCACGTGGATGTGGTCGGAGCGATGCACTGCTCCAGGCTGATCGGCAAACGCATGCAGGCCGTCGGCCATGGAACCATCATCAACATCGGCTGGGACCAGGCTTGGCAGGGCATGGAAGGCGACAGCGGCGAGATGTTCAGCGCGATCAAAGGTGCCGTGATGGCGTTTACCAAAAGTCTAGCCAAATCATTGGCCCCCGACGTGCGAGTCAACTGTGTCGCCCCGGGTTGGATCAAGACCGCCTGGGGCGAAGAGGATGCGTCCGAGTATTGGCACCGACGAGCCACCGGCGAATCTCTACGTGACCGCTGGGGGACGCCGGACGATATTGCCAAAGCAGTCTGTTTCCTGGCTTCATCAGATGCCGACTTTATCAACGGACAAGTGATTCCCGTGAACGGTGGATTCCGGCCGACCATTGCGCGTGATCAAGGTTCGAGCTAACCAATGGCGAGGCCAACGGGACTATGACTCGGCATATTCACTTCGTAACCGGCAAACTGGCGGCGCCAACGCTGCGTCAGATCGTGGCGGAATTGGCCGAGCAAGTTGGGTTCGCCCACTCAATCCAAGTCATGCCTATCACAGTTGCCGCGCTGCTCACGCCGAAATGGATTGCTCCGCGGCTTCAGATTCCTAAGGAAGCAACCGAGGTATTGCTGCCCGGCTATTGCGATACAGACCTGTCGCCGATTACCTCGACGACGAACTTGCCGATACGCGTGGGGCCTCGAGAACTCCGTGCGTTACCTGAGTACTTCGGTCGCAAGCGTACCGAAGACTATGGGGCATACAGTATCGAAATCATCGCCGAAATTAATCACGCGCCCCGCATGGAATTGGCGGAGTGCTTACGCCTGGCGAATCGCTACCGCGACCACGGTGCCAACCTGATCGATGTGGGGTGCGATCCTGGTGATGTGTGGTCCCGCGTCGGTCAATACGTTGCAGCGTTGTGTGCCGAAGGCCATCGCGTTTCGATCGATTCGTTGAACCCGGTGGAAATCGCCGCCGCAACGAAAGCGGGAGCTGAATTAGTGCTCTCCGTGAATTCGTCGAACCGTGAAGCAGCGACAGACTGGGGCTGCGAGGTCGTAGCGATTCCAGATGATCCAAAGACGTTGAGTGGTTTTGACCAAACGATCGACCACCTAGCGTCACATAACGTCCCCATGCGTCTTGATCCGATCTTGGAGCCGATTGGCTGTGGCTTTGCAGAAAGCCTGGCTCGCTATATGCAAACGCGGCAAAAGTATCCCGATGCGGAAATGATGATGGGCATCGGGAACATTACCGAACTAACCGACGTCGATTCGGCTGGCGTGAACGTCCTTCTGCTAGGGATTTGCGAAGAGCTTGGAATTCGTAGCGTGCTTACGACCGAAGTCATCAATTGGGCCAGAACCAGCGTCCGCGAATGCGACCATGCGCGACGCCTCGTGCACTTTGCGATGTCGAAGTCGATCCCGCCCAAGCGAGTCGACAGCGAATTGGTAATGCTTCGCGACGAAAAGCTGTTTCCCATGGGCGACGACGTACTACAGGAACTCGGCGCATCGCTGAAAGACAACAACTACCGCTTGTTCGCCGAGGGTGATCAACTGCATCTCTTGGCTGCAGGCGTTCACCTGACATCCGACAACGCCTTCGATCTTTTTGATCAACTGATGAAGACCAATCCGAAGAACATTGATGCGTCGCACGCGTTCTATCTGGGATACGAGCTGGCGAAAGCCACAACGGCCCTTACGCTTGGTAAGCAATACAACCAAGACCAGGCGTTGGACTGGGGGTTCTTAACCGATCCGGAAGATAACCACCGCCAGAAACCACGCAGATAGCAACCACACCGCTAGGATGGATCACACTCGCCCAGGAGAACAGCCCACCAGCTATGCCTCAGGTCGGACCGCTATCAATTCTCACCTCAACGTCTTTGCAGCTGGTGGCGTAGCCGAGTACTCGCTTGACTGTTGGAGGAATCCTCCCAGCAGCGATTGCGTAGGACATTTCGATGAGCCCACGATCACCGTATCGTGTTCGGAGTTTGTCACGCAGATCCGCATCACCATAGTCTGCCGCAACGATCGAACGGACAAAATCGAAAACGTCCGCCATCTCTGGCGCGAGCTTATCCCGCTCGCCATCCAAAACCGCGCGAATCAAGTCGGCTTTGACGCCGTCCCGTTGAGCCAAGTTCACGGTAATCTGCAAGCATGGACCGCAGTCTTCATGCTGCATTGCCACAAGCTGCGCCGTATACCATGCGTCCTTCGGTAGCATGCGTCGACTGTTCGCGAACGGCATGATACTAGCGAAACGCAAGAATGACATGGGAGACACGTCAACGATATGTCGCAGGTAGTCCATAGCCTCGCCGAGTCTTATCTCTTCAGCATCAAGTTTGCGACGAAGAAGCCATCGAAGCATCGTAACCACGCTATTTCGTGAGAGGAGCTAACCGTATTGCAACCGGAACGAACTCACAAAGTCGTTAGACGAAACCCTGATTCGTTGTTCGACACTACCCGCAACAGCGGGCCACTGGATCACGGTTTCATCTCCCAAAACTCCTTCAACAACGGAACAACCGCGTAAGGCGGTCGTTCGAGAGAACTCCGCGAAGCCAACTTCAGCGTCCTCGGCTTCTCGGTTTGGTCGACGTACGAAACGATCAGCCCGATATCGTTGTATCCACCGCCAGAACCTCCACCCTCACCCGCCGCATAGAATTGCTTGATACACTTCCGGGGAACGTACACACAACACCGTGGGTTCAACATTGCGATTTCGTGCAGCACCAAGCTTTCTTGAGCGGGTGTGATTCAGTCAGAGCGCAGTTTACGCGGCAGTTCTT
>CAYQMZ010000307.1:0-8410 GCA_964418725.1 uncultured Pirellulaceae bacterium | reverse complement strand
CCTTTAGCACAGCTTAAGCCGGGTGCACTGTCGGTACGACGTCAACACGAAGTCTGCGTGTAGCGTTGACGTGCGGTTGCCTTCGACGGCTAGAAGGGTTGCAAACCAGCACTTCGGTCGGCCACTCGCTGCACGCCGTTGCTTTCTTCGCCGAAGGCAACTGCCAACCAACCATCGCGAATCGTAAACTGTGTCACTGACAGGTTGCGCAGCTTTGGCTGCTGTCGAACGACGTCGCTTAGGATCTGCAGCCTCTGGTGTTTACCGAAGACCTTCGCAGCGATTCCTCGAAGTGCCAACTGATCACGTAAGCCAATGCGATCTCCAATCAGCGACACACTGTCTTCGCGGTGCAAGGCGATGTCTAGCTGTTGCACGTCCGCCCGGTAGTTGCCACGTATCGAGAAATTCTTCCAACGTTTCTTACCACGTTGCAATTCCGCAAAGTGGATCGTGACCTGAATTTGCCCGCGCTCGAATTCGAATTCCAGCGGATGGTCAGCAAACTCAACGATCACATTGCGATTTTCCTCGTTGGCGACTTGCAATGGCATTCCGAATCGCTGCGACAGAGTTGACATCAACTCGTCCAACGTCATGCGGCGGTTTTGAAGATTCAGCTGCTCGATAATATTGTTGGCGGCCGACTGGTGAATCTGCAGACTCATTTTACTGTCCGCGCGAAGCTGCGGACGCGGAGTGTGCGAACCGAGCTGCCAGTCACTCGCCAAGCGTGTTCGAATGATGGCACGATTGTTTGTCGTCCGCATTTCCATCGCACGAGGGTTCAGCTCCAACCGACGCAACGGTTCAACAACTTTCCGGTCAAGGTTTTGCTCGGCTCGAGAAACCCGAGTCGCCAACTCACGATCCATGCGTTGCTGTGCTTTGCGACGGACACGCAGCTGCATCTGCGCTTCGACCTGCCGTCGTTGCTCGACAATTTCGTCTTTTGCCATACTGCGAACAATGGATCCGATGAACGGAACGTCATCCCAGTCGGTTTCGATTCCAAGCAGGGTATTGCCAGAAGACGCTCGCGTTTCCGTTGGGGAAGTGAACACACCGTTGGGGCCAAGGACAATTTCTTTTCCGGCCGCAAACGCCGATTTCCCACGACTGAACGCCGTGACCGGACCTTTGCGTGATGCGGTGTTCGAAGCAACGGTTCCGGCGGCCAAGAGCCCTAGTCGAATTGCCGACTCGTCGGGCATCAGCTTCACGGCAAGATTGGAGTGCGTTGAACTCTGCCCAGTAACCGCGGCTCCCAAAATGTTATCGTTCACGCGTTCTGCATACTGCTTGATTGCAGGTACGAACCGGTTGATCAGATCTTCCGATACCGAGATTCGAAAATTTGCATTGCGGTAGTGCGACACGATCATGTCGATTGCCGGGCGATACATTTCGCCGTTGGGCGCTGAACGCCAGCGTTGAATCAGCAATATCAGATCGTTCGCCGTGTTGCGGTTGGGAGTCGTCTCGTACGCCTCAAGTGCCGCCATCATGTCCGCTGGATGAACTGACTTCGCGACGACGTTACGCAACTGTGTTTCAAAAGTGCGGAAACCGGGACTCTGTAGGTACTGTTGTTGATCTGCCGTCAGCTTTGGCGACTTCATCCTCAACAGAATTTGCTCGGCTAACTCCCGATAGCCAACCTTGTCTGATCGAAGCTGTTGAAGGGTTGGCAGAGCCAAATAGTCGATCCACGCAGCCTCGGCGGGATCCCGCTCGTCCAACAACGCCAGCAATTGCGATGACACTTTCAGAAGTGACTTTTGAGCTCGGTAGGTAGCAAACGACGATGGTTCGACGTAAGCAACTTTCATCAGCGGCTGCCAAACGTCCAGTCGTCGCAGTAGCGACAGACGCAATCGATCGTGTAGCACGCGGTGTTTTTGCGGCCATTTGCTGCGATCCACTTCGACGGTCGCAAGTTCGCGCAGCTTCGCCAACGCTCGAGTTTGGTCCACCGCACCCGTCACTCGATGACCTTGCAGCACGGTCAAATGCGATTCGATGGTCTTTCCCCAATTCGCGAGCACGACGTCGTTTCGAGCGTCTTTGAGCAAATTGCCAAGCACCTCGCTGCGCGGCCAAACGTCGGCAACCTGTGCAGTCCGTTCAGACGACGACGGACCAGAAGGTTTCGCATCGGCCACGTTATCGGTCTGTGTCGCCGGCAAAGTTGGCTGCGGCGGCGTGTCCTCAGCGGGAGTCAGATCAATGGGCTGACCATCAGATGCATTCTGTGTAGAGTCGACCTCCGACAATTGTGGTCGTGTTGACAGTTCTTCTGCGGACTTCGGAGCAACTTGAATTGCGTCGCTTCGCGTTCGGAAGGTTTCGTCAGAGAATTCTCGGCGTTCGATCTTGGGCACGCGAGCAACTCGATTGGCAACCGGCCCCTCGATCGTGCTTTTGACGATCTTCGTAGTCAGTGGCTCCCGTTGCGTCTCTTGTTGGAACGTCTTTACGTCATCAGACCGCGTTGATGGGGACTGACGCTCAGTCGTCGTCACGGCAGCCAATTCGTCCGATGACAGCGGCTCGATGAGACCTGGCTCCCAATTTTCGGGAGGCTGCCATACGTAACGCTCTTCAGCTCTCGATGCGCTGTTTGATTGCACATTCGTTGAATGCACGTCGCTCGATCGTTCGTCAGCTTTTTGGGGCTTCGCCGATGCACGACGTTTCGATTGCCCACTCACAGGCGGACTTACCTGCACCTCAAAGGGCTGCCGCTGCTGTATCGGTTCAGCAGTTAACGCTTCCGCGTCGTTGTTGGACGCTACTTCGTTTGCCACTGCTTCATTCGACACTTCGCCGGCACGCGGATCGAATGCCACGACGACTCGGTCAACCGCATCCTTGGGTGTGGATGCGAGAGTTGGCTTCGCTTCGGCGACTTCTACGTCGTCCGCGAATTGCATGCGAACCCACGTAGTCAGCTCGCCCCCTGCCTTCTTAATAGTCCGCGGCCATTCATGGGGCGGAGCCAAGGCAAGTGCTAGCAATAGCGCGACCGAACCGAGATACGGCCACGTAATCGTTGTTGGATACGTTTCCTTCATATAGATGCGCTTCACTGGCGTCCTTGCATCAGTGGCGAATTAGCCCGACTAGCATCGGGCACCTAATCGCTGCCATCTCTGGTTAAATCGGTTCGGCTGACTCCAAAGTTGCCAATGATCAGGATCAAAACTAGACACCTAGGAAAGCCTGGTAAACCTTCCGCCCGCCCGCAGGTGACTCTAACGACGATCCGGGTCATTACGGCATGACTTGGGGCCGATTCGTGGGCGGCATCACCCACGACATCGGCTTCTTCTGTCTTGGGATTGCCGCAGGATTTTGTCCCGGGCATCAAGACCTCAAGTTTCACGGCGTTGATGCAGCAGGTCTGCTAGCAGGTTTTGATCAGCGAACGATAGAGAGCCGCAACTCAGAACACGCAGGACAAAAGACGCAGGACAGACCGACCGAAATTTTGGCCTAATCCGAACCGGCTAGCAGTCGGTCACGTATCGAATCAGTGGTAACTAACACACCGACCACTGCGGGCGGGTAGGAACGAACGTCCCACTCGTCTGCTTCGGGCAAGATTCCAAAATCGAATTCCTTGGTAGCCTCAACGGCGAACAGCGATCCCAATGGTGCGATGGACATCAGCCCAGTGATAAGACTCAGAATTTCGTCTGTGCGTTCGGTGAAGAATCGATACGGCGGCGATACGAAAACCACCCACGGCGAATCCTGTGGCAAATTCGGCTGGTTTTGGAACCAGCGGAACGTATCAGCATTTGTCAGCTCGACTCGCTCGCTCAATTCAAGTGTTTCGATGTTTTCGCGAATCACCTTCGACGTCGGCAAATGTCGCTCGATGATCAGGGCCCCCACGGAGCCTCGGCTGATGGCTTCCAGCCCCAACGCTCCGGTGCCTCCGAACAGATCCACCGCAAACGTCCCTTTGACGGCGGGCCCCAGCAAATTGAACAAGGCTTCGCGAACCCGGTCTTTCATCGGTCGCACGCGTGTGTCTCCGGCGTACTTCAGCTTCCGCCCGCGAAAGTGACCTCCGACAATGCGTAACGAGGTTTCACCAACGTTATCCTGTTTCGTAGAAGCTCCCCGCCGAGTCTTCGACCGAGATTTAGAGCGGGGAGAACGAGGCATAACTGGGAAATCCGCCAATAGGCCGGGATGTGATAGGCAATCAGTAGCACGAGTGGCTACGTGTCCAGATAGCCATTGCCGAAGTAACTGTTCGAGCAGTCGAGCACCGGCTATCTTATCGTATTCTTCCGCCAAGCGGACGGCTGAGTTAGCGACAGCGTCAAACTGGGACACTGACTGGGCGATCGGCAGCGAGGCAACTGTTCTCCGAATTAGACGTTCTGTGCCGTTGATTTTGCGCTGTGCGACTAGACAATATTCTCTGCGACGGTGGTTTGAGAACTTAGTTAGTTGGTTCAAGCTCGCCCAGCGAGACCAAGCTGCCAGTCGAAACAACATTGGTGTCCAACAACAAACAGTGGCATCCAAATACCGATCAACAAACCCAAAACAGTTCCGAATTAGTACGACTTAGTCCCACCCGAATCCGGCACCAAATCCGACGATTCGCTCGTAAAACTGAGTCTTGAAATCTGTTCAATTGAAGTGACCTGAGGAATCCATGAAGTCTTTCATTTCATTCTCTGTTTGTCTCTTGCTTGTCATCGGCAGTGCGTTGCCGGTCTGGGGGCAGGACGCGGAAACTGCCACCACGTCAACTGAAACGCCGTCCGCCGCCCGAGCGGCATTCGACGAAGCCTTCACCAAGTGGAAGACCATATTGGGATCCATGCGAGAAGTACGGGCCCAGGCACAGAACACGGAAGACTCAGAACTTGCGAAGTTGGTCACGCAATATGATCAACTGATTCAGAAGGGCGAAGCGTTGCTTCCTGAACTGCGTGATACCGCGATCGCCGTTTACAAAGAAGCACCGAACGAAGACAAGCAGATTACTCGGTGGCTATCGACCATCGCAGAAGACTACGTCGGCAAAGATCGTTTCGCCGAGGCGAAACCGGCACTGGAAGCATTGTTGGATGGAAAGGCTCCAGATCCAACCGTTGCCAACAACGCAGGGATCGCCGCGTTCGTTGCGAATGACTTCGGACGAGCCAAGCAGCTATTCGAGGAAGCCGCAGCCGCAGGTGTTTTAACTTCGACCAGTCAGCAAATGATGTCATCGGTGGACGACTATATCGCCTACTGGGAATCAGAAAAGAAACTTCGTGACCGCGCGGACGAATTGTCCGACGAAGCCAAACTGCCTCGCGTAAAAATGGAAACCAATCGCGGCACGCTGATCCTTGAGCTGTTCGAGGATGAAGCTCCCGAGACGGTTGGCAACTTTATCTACTTGGTCGAAAGCGGGTTCTACGACGGTTTGACATTCCATCGAGTGCTACCTGGCTTTATGGCTCAAGGAGGTTGCCCCGACGGGAACGGCAGCGGCGGTCCAGGCTACGAAGTCTACTGCGAGTGCTACAACTCGGACCACAGAAAGCACTTTGCGGGTTCGCTTAGCATGGCACACGCTGGCCGTGATACAGGCGGTTCGCAGTTCTTCCTGACCTTCACACCACAGCCGCAATTGAACGGCAAGCACACCGTATTTGGTCGCGTGATCGAAGGTTTGGATGTACTACCAAAGATTCAACGCCGTGATCCCAACAAGTCGTCGGACCTGACCATCACGCCGGACAAGATCATCAAGGCGGAAGTCTTGAACAAACGTGATCACGAATACCTGCCAAACAAAACGAAGTAGGTTCGCCGACGAACACGGTCCGAATACTGGGCCTTAAGTTCGTTCGATGTCTAACAAGGTTCGACGCAACACCGCGTCAAATGTCTGATTCGAAACGCAGGGTGGTCGACACCCTGCGTTTTTTCTTGCGGTTACCACATCATTGCTGCTACCAAACAGCCACCTACTAGCCTCAGCCACGACAGGGCGCAATAATCAGCCGCGTAGTGCTGGTCCGACCCCTGTAGATCACGGAGTTCCCAATGCGTCGTTTCATTTCAGTTTTCTCGATTCTCGCTTTTGCGATCTGCTCGACTTGTTTCGCTGCAGAGTGGGGTATGAAGAAAGGTGATCCAGGACTGAAGTCAGCTGGGCCACTTACTTTCGGAAACAATGGCGTTCTGTTTGTCGGTGACGTCCGAGCTGCGACTGTCGTTGCACTCGATACCGAAGATGCCAACGGCGAGCCTGACGAAGTCGAATTCCACATCGAAGGAATCGATCAAAAGATCGCTGACAAGCTGAACGCAAAGTCGATTGCTATCAACGACATGGCGGTAAACCCAGCTTCAGGAATTGCCTACGTTTCGCTCACAGTGGGCGAAGCTAAAAAGCCAGCGATCGTTCGGCTCACACCCGACGGAAACATCGTGCCTCTGAACTTGAGTGATATCAATTTTTCGAAAGTAGAACTGCCCAACGCGCCAGCCGATGAGGTCGTGCAGCAGCGCCGTCGCAAGAAGAACTTTCGAGATGAATCGATCACCGACTTGGCTTTCAGTGAAGGCAAGGTGCTCGTTTCGGGATTAGCTGGCAAAGGAAAAGCCAACGTCCGCGAATTGGTATTTCCGTTTATGACTGCCGACAAAGGCGTCAACATCGAGATCTATCATGGGATGCACGGCAAGTACGAAGACTACGCGTCTGTAAAAACCTTCATCCCGTTTCAAATCAATGGCGAACCTCATCTGTTGGCTGGCTTCCAGTGCACCCCGTTGGTGAAGTTTCCCGTGAAGGATTTTAAGGGGGCCGAAAAGGTTCGCGGGACCACCGTTGCCGAGCTGGGAAACTGGAACCGCCCGCTGGACATGATCGTGTACAAGCAAGGAGACAAAGACTTTTTGCTGGTCACGAACACCGCGCGTGGGGTGATGAAAGTAAGCACCGAAGACATCGAGCGTGCCGAAGGAATTACGTCGAAGGTCAAGGATACCGCAGGTCAAGAATACGAAACGATCGAAGGGCTAAAGAATGTTGAGCAGATGGATCGGCTCAACCAGGCCCATGCACTTGTGATCACCAAGAACGAATCGGAACACTTCGACTTGCATACGGTCGACTTGCCGTAAGTCCGACTTTTGCTCAAGAAACGTTCCGGTTTCTTGTCGAATTGATCGAAATGGCCAGGCAAAGCGTCGTTTTGCCTGGCCACTTTTTTGCTGGACGTGATTTCGTTTGACCGTCTCGAAAAGCACCAACTAAACTGGGAAATGCGGTGAAACATGCTTTCGCGGGCTTGGTCCTTCGGCAGTCCCGTCGTTTCTCGCGTTGAATTCGTTGGCACTACTCGGCGCTGCGTCGCCCCTCCGCACGGATCCGTGATGGCAAATCTAATCAAGCAAACGTTAGTCGTTCTCGTTTTGGCCTCATGCGCAAGCGTCACTTTGGCGCAAGGCTACTCAGCAGAACGTGCGCGAAAGTTGGCACCCGGCGTCATTACGACCATTCGTGATGCCAACATTGATGATGGAACTGTGGATGCAACACGCGAGTTCACAGAGCTGGTTAGCGTCGTCAGTCCACCGGATTGGACCCCCAACTTTGATGCCACGACGGAAACCCTGTTGCAGAAGGCAAAGAAGGTTGGCTTCCAACGCGAGATTTGGGCGTTGGAGTTTGGCTTCAAACCTCTGCGAGTCATCCGTGTTGGCGGGCAAGACATTTACTACTTGGTCTACTTTGTTCGCAACAACGGCGAAGTACGTACACCAGCCAAGTCGGGTACGACGGTCAAAATCTCAGGCAAACAAAAGCCAATCAAGTTCATTCCCTCGTTCGTGATGCAAGCGCACGACGTGCGTCGCGCTTATCGCGAAACGAGCCGACCCGATGTCGTAAGCATGATCGCATCCAAGGAACGTGTCACGCGCGGGTTGTTGCACGATTCTTTCTCCGTTAGCCAGATGGAGATCCCGGTTAGTACCCCAACGAAAGATCAACGCGTTTGGGCTGTTGCGACATGGGACAACGTCGACCCAAGAGCTGACTTCCTGTCTGTCTTCGTTGGCGGGCTCACGAATGCTTACAAGTGGGAACCTCCAAAGGACGGCTATGACAAGACGAAGTCGTGGGCAGAACAAGACACAGTCAAATCAAAAATGCTGCAGCTAAACTTCTGGCGAGCAGGTGACAACGTCGACGTGAAAGACACGGAGATTCGATACGGCGTCCCTGCTTACCCGAACCGACCAGCACTTCAGCAGAAGGTGTTTCGAGCCTACAAGGTCGACAAGCCAATAACTCACCGTTGGGTCTATCGTTAAGCACTAGTTCTTCAAAAGTAGGGCCCGGTTCCTACCGGCCTTTTGTACGGTCCAACTCGTG
>CAYQMZ010000306.1:2453-8423 GCA_964418725.1 uncultured Pirellulaceae bacterium | reverse complement strand
GGTCCAAGGCCCGAAAGTAACCGTCATTGTACGATCGAGTATTGACCGTTACGGCCCAGCAATGACCGTCGTGGATGCGTGCGAGGATGGAGCTGCCGCCGTTGAAGCTGCCAGTGTGCCACCAATTGTTGCTCGCGTTCACTTGCCACCCGAGTGCATAAGAGCCCCGACGCGGGGTTGTCATTGCTATCAGCGTTGAGGGACGCAGGATGTCTGTTGGAGTTGGCCTACCATCTATCGTGTGTACGAACCGGACAAGATCCTTCGGCGTCGAGACCCATCCGCCGTGTGCATCCATTCTGGCGACGTCCATATTGCTCCCGTATGGATCATACTTGTCGTAGTACGTTACTTCCTTCGGCCATTGCTGGGCCTTCGTTCGTCGCCCGACGACCGTCGAATTCGCACCGGCCTTGTCTAGCACCAGTTCCTTGATCGCGCGCTGATAGTCTTTTCCAGTCTTGGCTTCGATGATTCGCCCAAGAAGACAGTATCCGAAGTTGGAATACGCGTAATTGGTCCCAGGCTCGTTATCCAGCAGCCGGTGCCTTAGCGTCCAGCGAATCAATTCAGGATGCGTTAGGCCCAGTGCTTCCTTCGCAAACATCGGTGCAACGCCTGCTCGATTGCTCCACCCGCCGCAAGTGTGCTCCAGCAGGTGTCGTATCGTGATTTGCCGAATCGCTTTCCGCTGTCCTTCGTCCTGAAGTTCGTCTGCATACTTGGCCAGTGATTGACCGTGCGCGAACACGCGTTCGTCCAAGTCCAGCAATTGCTGCTCGTAAAGCCGGAGTATCCCAACGGCGGTGATCGGTTTCGAAACGCTGGCAATGCGAAATCGATGGTCCGTATGAACTTGCTGATGCTTTTCCGTATTCGCATAGCCGAAACAGGCCAGCAGCTTTAGCTTGCCACGATACGACATCGCCAGTGACACACCCGGCAGATCGAATTTGCTGCGGAAACTGTTTCCCAGTTTCTCGATCATCTGCTTTTCGGTTTGCGACACACCGACGATGTGCGTGGGGCTGGACTGGCCGTTCGTTGTGTCACTGGCGAGCAACGGCGTCCGAGCACACGCCGCAGCGAATCCTGTAGCCAACACTCGCCGCCTTGTGACACGAGTGACCATTCAAAATTCCTGGCGATCGAGAGTTGCAACGCGAGAGTTCGGTGAAGCGACTTCGCGAGAGGGTGCGAATGCCTTCAACTTTGCAGATCCGGAGCTACTCGTCCTTCGTCGCTGCCTTGGGTTTGTTCTTTGGCCTGACAATTTTGCCTCGCAGTTCGAAGTCGTCGAAGTTGCCATTGTCATCGAACGTACCGATTCCAACCTGGCCCCAGCCGAACGTCTTGTCTTTGGCTGTCATATGAGGCTTCTTCATGTCGTCGAAGTAGACCTTTATTGTGCCTTCTTCGACGGATCGGACGACTCGCAACGTGTGCCACTCTCGGCCTTCACCCCATGGCGTTCCCTCAACCTCGTCTACGGTAATCTTGGTTCGCGGTTTGCCGTCGACGATAAAGATTTGACACGAGTGGGGATCGGCCTTGGCTCCGAAGTGAACGTAGTAAAAATGGCTGGCGTCTTGGCGACCCCAGAACAAACAAAGATCGCGGTGGCCACCTGCCTTGTAGTTCGTATTCTCGGCCTTGACGGTTAGGACGAAGTCGGAAACCGTCTTATCTTTCAGCCAAGCGATGGAGTGTGGGCTGCGAACTGGCGGCTGATACTTGCTCTTTCCAAGCACTCGTAACGCTTTCGTCGATTTACCGTCTCGCTCGACATCCACGATCTTCCAGAAGGCGTCGTCCGTTGTCTTCCACGCCTTCATGCCGTGTTGGAAGTCGTCACGATGCAAGACTGGCATATCATGCCCGGGAGATTTGGTGTCGGCGTTCACCAAAGCGCCAATAAAAATCAACACTACGACCGAACCAAACCGCGTGAACTTCGTACTGACCAGATTGCAAATGTGCATAGGGAACTTCACTTGTCCTGAGAATTCGCGAACCAATTGACCGTTGAAACTGAGCGGCAGTTTAAACGGGGCAGGTTTGCGAGACCAACTGAGCTCGTGTAATTGCTAGGAATTGGAGACAAGTTGTTGAGTAGCCCCCAGTGATTCCGTTACTCTACGGGTCAGCATTGCCGCACCAAATGAAAACATCCAACCTTGAAGTGACATCAGTGACGAACGTTTTGAAGCCCGCTACTTTTCTTGCCTGTTTTTTCCTCTGCGCCGGCGCAGCGTTTGGCGACGTGCTGCTAGTCGCCGATCGGAACTTCGAAACCCCGGCCGTAACTCGATACGACGCGGAAACGGGGGAGTTTCTGGACGTGCTGATCAGCGGTGACCCGTCAACCAATGGCGGTCTTTTCTTGCCCAGTGCGATGACAATCGGTCCAGATGGCGATCTGTTTATCGCCAGCCAAGTCGGCAGCGTGCTGCGGTACGACTTAGAGACAGGCGACTTCATCGAGACATTCGCTCAGCAGTTAAACGTGCCGTCGGGACTGTTGTACGACGAGCCAAATGATCGGCTGCTTGTCAGTACCCTTGGCAACTTTGACTCGGAACTGATTTTGCAATTCGAAGGATCCACCGGAGAAGCTCTGGGAGCGATCGGAGAAGGCACCGGAGCCACCGGCCGCGGGTCGTTGACATTTGGCCCGGACGGAAACATCTACGCCAGCAGTTTTGCGAACGGTCCGTTCTTTCTGGGTGGCGTCCTGCAATTCAATGCCGACACACTCACGTCTGATGGACTCTTTGCCTTCGACCCCGTTTCGCTGCCGTTGGCCGGTGCCAGTGGTTTGGTGTTTCACGAGGCTGAAGAAGGCTACTTGCTAGACGTCGTGGGCTTGTTCAGCAACGGCGTAGGACGATTTGAAATCGCGGAAGGTGAAGATGGACTGGTTGCAGGCGCATCGTCTCTCTTGATTAGCGAAGGCTTGGATTTTCCATCCGCTATCCAGCCACTAGGCGATGGGACCATGCTGATCACTAATCTGGGCAACGATAATCCAGATACAGGAGATCTTCGTCCCGGCTCCATTGGCCGCTACAACGTGGCGTCAGGCGAGTTTGTGGAGACTTTCATCGCTGCCGGTGGCGATGGCATGCTCGACCAGCCGGCTGCACTCCTGCTCATCGAGGAAGCGGGAGATGTGCCTGGGTGTAACTTTGCCGAACAGGGATTCCTGGGCGGCGATTTCGATGGTGATGGCCAGGTCGTGTTCGCGGACTTCGTGATCTTGTCTGCCAACTTCGGGCAAGAGGTCGACGACTACACCGACGGAGACATTGATTGTGATGGAGTTGTGGGCTTCCCCGATTTCCTTACCCTCTCCAGCAACTTTGGTGCAAACCTAGAAGCAGCGGCCGTACCAGAGCCCACTGGCCTATTCGTTGCCACGCTCGGTATGATCGTGGTTCCTCTGATGAGAAATCGTCGTCGCTAAGACGCGTTGTTGTCCGGCACTTCACAATGGATCGCGAGCAAGGAAGATGAACGCAAGAGTTTCACGCAGTAAAGGTCTTGCGTTCACGCTTGTCGAAGTCTTGGTCGTGATCGCAATCATCGGAATGTTGGTCGCGATTCTTCTTCCGGCAGTGCAGGGTGCTCGAGAGAGCGCTCGTCGATTGCAGTGCGGGAATAATCTGCGGCAGATTGGCATCGCGATGCATGGATACTTGGCCGCAAACAACCGCTTGCCGTCGGGTGCGATTTCGAAGGAGTACAAAGAGAGTCCCTGGACTCCGCATAACTACTTTCGATGGTCTTCGCTTGCTCATCTGTTGCCGCACTTAGAGAACTCGGCGGCGTATCAACAGTTGGATCTTGATGTTCCTCTGTACGGTGCGAACTTCCAGATCACTCCAGTTAACCGTGCAGCGGTGGCGGTTCGTGTTGCTGAGTTTCTATGTCCATCGGATCAAGAGACAACTGGCAATCCCAATATGGGGCCGACCAACTATGCCGCTTGCTCTGGATCGGGGTCGAATGGCGGTAGCCCTTACGACGCAGATGGGTTGTTCTACACCAACTCGCAATTGAGCGAAGCCCATATCAAGGATGGTAAGAGTCATACGGTCGCATTCTCTGAGAGTATTCTGGGGCAAACGCCACCGCCACTAACGCCTCGCGAGGATGCCGATCCGCGATTCGTCTACGGTTTTGCCCGAGCTGTACCGCTCACGGAAGCCTCCTGCAAGGAAACGGCCAACTGGAACTTCACGCAACCCCGCGGTTTTTCCTGGGCAAATGGAGAGTATCGTTCGGCTCTCTACAATCACTACCTGATGCCGAACTCGCCCGATTTCGATTGTGTTTCGGCACGGGTGTCTGGCTCCATCGACATCATGCACTCTGCGTACGGGTGGAAGACGGCCCGTAGTTGGCATCGAGGCGGTGTGAACGCTTGCTTTGCCGACGGCTCGCTTCGCTTTATTCAAGACAGTATCGATCCGGCAATCTGGCGTGCCCAATCGACGTTTGCTGGGCACGAAGTAGTCCCCGCGGAATAGTGTGCAATGTTGCATCTGCAACGCTAAATTCGCACGGTTCCGGACTCCTATGCTGCAAGCCGCCGGAAGATCTCGTCGATCTGGACGCGTCCGATTATGATAGTCGGATTAGACCATCGATGCTGGGAACAACCGGGGCGAACATGCCAATCCAAGTCACCTGCCAAAAGTGCCATAAACGCTTCTCTGTTAACGAAAAGTTTGCCGGACGCACGGGGCCGTGCCCGGCCTGCAAGACGCCGATCAAGATTCCAGAAAAGAATGAAGAAGTCGTCATTCACGCGCCGGAGAATCTTGGGCCGAAGGACTCGACCGGTAAGGCTGTGCTGGCACCGATTGAGCGTGAGGAAGTCAACGCCAGCCCTGTGGCGATCGTCGGAATCGTGGGCGCTATCATACTGGCGATTATTGCCGCAGTGGCGTTGCGGTTCGTCTATCCCCAGCCGGAGGACGCGACTGCGGTTGATCCCACGTTGTGGTGGATCTTGGCCGCCGGTGCGATTGTTGTTGCGGGGCCAATTGTGTTGGCTGGCTATTGGTTCTTGCGGAATGATGAACTGGAGCCGTACCGCGGCGGCGAACTAGCGCTGAGGGTGTCGATTTGCGCTGCGGTTTACGCATTGTTGTGGGGAGCCTACGCGCTCCTTAAAGTGCAGATCTTCAAAGGCGCTGAACCTCCAATGTTTGCGTTTGCGGCGATCGGTCCTGCGATCGGAGGCATCGGTGCGTTGGTGTCACTTGCCACGCTAGACTTCGATTTCACGACCGGCATCATTCATTACGCGTTCTATTTGCTGGTCACAGTATTGTTCTGTTTCGTCATCGGCGTTCCTGCGTACTAATTAGCGTTGGGCGAGGTCCCAACGCGACTCGTAGATCAGTTGGTTGCTGCAGCGACCAACTTGGTCTTGAACGTGCGGGAATGGTCGTTGGCCGGAATGCTCAACGTATATTTCGCGCCGGACTCGTGAACAGACAGTTTGATGTAGTTGCCTTTGCAGGTTTGATCATCGCCGCGGTTGGCAATGTACTCGTCCTGAGTGTTGTTGACCTTCCCGTCCGGTCGCAGGTTTTTGTGAACCTGGTACATCGCCTTGATCGATTCGCAGGCTTTCAAGTTGGCATAGACCTCCGGCAGACAGCCCTTACGAATGCCGTTGTTCATTACGCTGACGGTGGGACGGACAGAATTCAGCATCAATGGATTGTTGCTAGAGTCGAGCCCGTGGTGGGTAACCTGATAGACGTCGACTTCACCAATGACGTTTTTGGGGCAAACTAGTTTGGCCTCTTGATTCCACGTGAGGTCGCCGTTGTCCAGAAAGCGAAATCCCTCGTATTCCAAGAGTGTGGCGACGCTATTGGCGTTGTCCGATCCGTCTCGGTCTTTGGGACGCATCGTCGAGCAGACTTGCTCGTTGGCGGGAGTGTGTTCGTC
>CAYQMZ010000306.1:0-2443 GCA_964418725.1 uncultured Pirellulaceae bacterium | reverse complement strand
TGGATGCACACGATGGGCACAAAGGAATCCCCGTTGAACGCCGCTAAAGATGACAATGTACAATCGTTATCGCGTCGTAGATTTCTTGCGGGCTCAAGCGTAACGATCACGGGCGTGTTTTCGTCGGCTTCGATGAATTGTCTGCGAGTTCCCAAGCAGCGTAGCGACAAGGACTTGCCCGCAACGGGCTTCAACTCGACATGGTCCCCTGGGTTGATTTTTTTTCGACCGACGCAGTTGAACTCCCAATAGTCTTTGCCTGGATCGTTTGGCATGTCGTCGAAACGTTGATTGTCATGCACATAGCCAATGGGCATCAGTTTCGCCAGCGTTGCGGCACCACCGAAGTGATCTCGGTGATAGTGGGTCGTGATCAAGTGGTCGATGCGTCGCAGCCCCGCGACGCCAGTAGCCACTTTCACGATTCGTTGTGCATCGCGAGTCCCTGGGTTACCACTATCGATCAGAATCGACTCGTTGGCCGGAGTAACGATTAACGTGGCAGCCCCGCCTTCGACGTCAATCCAATAGATCTCCAGAGGCTTGGCCCAGGCGATTCCGGTTGAAATCGCAAACCAAAGAATTAGCACCCGTCGCATGTCGGTTACCTCGGTGTTTGAAAGTCGAAGCCGTTATCACGAGGGAATATGTTACCCGGGCGTCTGAGTTGATTGCCACTAGTTCCGCTGCGACCTGTTCGCTGAACACGAAAAAAGCCGACCAGATCGGTCGGCTTTCTGTGGTTTGGATAACGGCAGCGAGCGTTCAGGCTTGCTGGGCGACGCGAATCAACCCTTCAGCGAACCGCGAGATTGGTAACTGCCACTGGCGACGTAGCAGCGGAACGAATGGTTTAGTACTGCGACGCGTCCGGTTGTTTGGAGGGCCGGTCCACTTCCATCGGGGTAAGCGTCCATCGGACTATCTGCGGCAGTATCGATGACCAGTCGCCAGCGTGTGCTCTTGGCAACTGCAGGCAAGACAAAGTCTTTCGGATTGCCTGTGGCATTGATCATCATCAAAACGTCGCGACCTGCGCCTTCGGGATCCTCATCTGGACCCGGTGCGGTCAGCAGGCAGATCATGGCCGAGTCCGTGGACTGCCAGTCAATCGCAGTGCCAACAGGGCTGTACCAGTTCACATCCGAAAGTCCGTCTTCGCTTTGCTGTCCGCTGAAGAACGTCTTTCGGCGTACGGTCGGCTGACTCAATCGGAACGTGTTCAAGGCCTTCACGAATCTCAAGAGATCCGAGTGCTTTTCAACCAGTTCCCAATCAAACCACGAGATCTCGTTGTCCTGGCAATACGCGTTGTTGTTACCGTGCTGAGTACGTCGGCACTCGTCGCCGCTGACGATCATCGGAACGCCTTGGCTCAACAACAACGATGACAACATGTTCTTGATCTGACGCAACCGCAATCTTTGAATTGGCTTGCGGTTCGTAGGACCTTCCACACCATAGTTGGAACTGTGGTTGTTGTTGTCCCCGTCACGATTGTTCTCACCGTTCGCTTCGTTGTGCTTTCGCTCGTAGCTAACCAAGTCATTCATCGTGAAACCGTCGTGCGATGTCACGAAGTTGATACTGTGGTACGGATGTCGTCCACCTGGCTCATACAAGTCGCTCGAGCCAGCTAGTCGAGTTGCGAATGCACCTTGCTTTCCGCCTTCACCACGCCAGTAACTGCGAACGTCGTCACGATATCGACCATTCCACTCGGCCCATCGATGCCCGTGGAACGAGCCCACTTGGTAGGCACCTGCGGCGTCCCATGCTTCGGCGATGATTTTCGTATCAGAGAGCAGTGGGTCTTCGGCAATCGCCTCCACTAGGGGCGGGTTAGGCACAAGGTTGCCATGCCGATCACGTGAAAGAATGGATGCCAGATCAAAGCGGAATCCATCAATGTGGTAGTTGTGCACCCAGTGTCGTAGCGAATGGAAAATCATCTCGCGGACGATAGGGTGGTTTCCGTTGACCGTGTTGCCGCAGCCGGAGAAGTTCTTGTAGTACTTTCCGCCTGATTCCAGCATGTAGTAAACGCTGTTTTCCAAACCCTTAAAGCTAAGGGTTGGCCCCATTTCGTTTCCTTCGGCTGTGTGGTTGTAGACAACGTCTAGGATGACTTCGATGCCGGCCTGGTGCAGGGCCTTCACCATCTGCTTGAATTCTTTTACCTGGCATCCTGGTTCACTACCGGCCGCGTACCCGCGGTGCGGCGAGAAGAACGCCATCGACTCGTAGCCCCAGTAGTTCTTGTGTTTGCGCTCGTTGCCGTGAATATCCAAGATTGGAAACTCGTGAATCGGCATCAATTCAACTGCGGTGACGCCTAGCGACTGCAGATACGGAATCTTCTCGATTACGCCCAGATAAGTGCCTGGGTGTTCGACTCCGCTGCTGTCGTCTTTGGTGAATCCACGAACGTGCATTTCGTAGA
>CAYQMZ010000305.1:0-8439 GCA_964418725.1 uncultured Pirellulaceae bacterium | reverse complement strand
GTCCCACAGGTACTTGTCGACTTCGATGGACGAATTGGGCGTCTCGATGATTACGACTTCGGTATCCATATCCATCAGCGTTTCGCCAAACGGATTGTCTGCCGTAACCGTCCCTTTGTTGACGACTTCGCCAGCTTCCACGTCTTCTTCGGTCACGTAGTAGGTGACCATGAACATGACCATCTCGCCTGGATCCAGCATGCCATCAAAGTCTTGCTGTTCAGCACCGTGAAGTGTGAATGCCAAGTCCTTGTCATCCTGGAAGTTGGCTGGTGCAGGCGTGCCATCTCCGGCGTCGTCGAAGGCGTCATCGTAGTAGTAGAAGCCGTCAGCGCCGTCGCCGTCTGCTCCCAGGTGCCACTGCCAAGTTGGGTCGATGGTTGGGGCTTCGTTCGGGAACGTTTGCAACGCTGTGATGGAAATCCAGTATTCACCAGCCTCTAGGTAGGTGAACGGGAACATGGCCTTGTAATGGTATGCGGGACCACCGTCCAGCGCTGAATGACCGAGCAGCGTCGTCTTCACCTGTGCGTCGTCAACGCCTGCGTCACCGCCATTGGCAACGAAGGAATGCATCAGACTATCGGGTCCCGATGCGTCACTGAAGATCTCGATTAGGAAGTCCGATTCTGGCGTCGAAGCGTCTCCGCCGGCGAAAGGTTCAATGTAGGCTCCAGCCCAACTGACGCCGTCGATTACCGTGTCTTCGGTGAACGAGAAGTTGTCCCAAGCCTTCGCCTCTTGAGGATCGCTGCTTAGCGTGCGATCAACGGACGCAAATGGTCCTAGGTTGCCGTCCGCAGGCACCGTGTAGGCTTGATCGAAGGCGATGAACGGCACGACCACCTGCTCGTCGAAGATTCCGTCGGGCAAGCTGTCCGTGACTTCAACGTCACTGAGTTTGGTCTCGCCGGTGTTGGTAACGTCCAGCGAATAGATCAGCTCATCACCAACACGAATGTTGGTGTGTAGGTTCGGTGAACCGTTGATGTCCCAAAGGTACTTGTGAATATCGACTCCGGATTCTGGCGTGTCGATTTCAACGACCTCGGTGTCCATGTCCATCAGCGTTTCGCCAAATGGATCGTCGGCGGTCACGGTACCTTTGTTGACAACTTCGCCTGCTAGGACGTCTTCGGCCGTCACGTAATAGGTTGCCATGAACATGACGGTCTCGCCTGGATCAAGCATGCCGTCGAAATCGACCAGTTCCGCACCGTGTAACTTGAACGCAAGGTCTTTCGTTGGTTCGAAATTGGCGGGCGTTGGCGAGCCATCACCGACGTCATCAAAGACATCGTCGTAGTAGTAGAACCCGTCGGGGTGCGATCGGTCACCGACGTGCCATTGCCAGGTCGGATCGATCGTCGGAGCGGCGTTGGGGAACGTTTGCAGTGCCGTGATCGATAGCCAGTAGTCACCTGCCGTTAGATAGGTGAATGGGAACATGGCTTGATAGCTGTAGACCGGGCCGCCGTCTTGAGCAGTGTGATGAAGCGGAGTCGTTGTGACCAAGGCATCGTTGACGCCTGCTTCGCCCCCATTGGCAACGAACGAGTGCAGGACGCTGTCGGGCCCTGAGTCGTCGGTGTAAATCTCAATCAGGAAGTCGGTCTCTGGTGTCAGTGCATCGCCACCGGCAAACGGTTCGATGTAGGCACCCACCCAACTGACGCCATCGACAACAGTGTCTTCAGAGAACGAGAAATTGTCCCAGGCTTTGGCTTCTTGGTCATCACTGGAAAGCGTGCGATCGACCGAAGCGAATGGACCTAGGTTTCCGTTGCTAGGGATGAAGTAGGGTTGCTCGAACGCCGTAAACGGCTTCACCACCTGGGGATCGAAGACCGCACCGGGCAGGCTGTCGGTCACGTCCACATTCGACAGCTTTGTGTCGCCGGTGTTGGTGACATCGAACGAGTAAATCAGTTCATCACCAATTTGAATGTTGGTGTGTAGGTCGGGCGAGCCATTGATGTCCCACAGGTACTTGTCGATTTCTACCGACGATTCAGGGATGTCGATTGGCGTGGTCTCGGTGTCCATGTCCATGACGGTTTCGCCGAATGGATCATCACCGGTCACGGTACCCTTGTTGACGATTTCGCCGGCAAGGACATCTTCGGCCGTAACGATATACGTGCCCATGAACATGACGGATTCGCCAGGTTCAAGCATGCCGTCGAAGTCTTGCAGTTCTGCTGCGCCAAGCGCGAACGACAGGTCTTTACCTTCCGACTTCAATGCTGGGAATGGACGACCGTCTCCGGTGTCATCAAAGACATCATCGTAGGTATAGAATCCGTCGCCAGCTCCCGAGCCCAGGTGCCATTGCCATGTCGGATCAATCACTGGTGCTGGATTGGGGAACGTCTGCAAAGCAGTGATCGAAATCCAGTAGTCACCCGCTGGCAATAGGGTGAACGGCAGCATCGCTTCGTAGTGGTAAACGGGACCACCATCTTCAGCCGTGTGTCCTAGCAGTGTGCTCGTTACGTCTTCGTCGCTAACTCCAGCTTCGCCGCCTCGTAGCAAGAATGTGTTAACCGGAGTCCCTGGCGAGCCGGCATTGTCATCAAAGAATTCGACAAAGAAGTCGGAGTTGGGCGTAATGCCGGCCGAGAATGGCTCGATGTAAGCTCCATCCCAGCTGATGGTGTCGATAACTGTCTCGCCGGACAGCGTGAAGTTGTCCCATGCCTTTGCTTCTTGGTTGTCGCTAACCAACAGCGTGTCTTTACTAGCGAACGGTCCAAGATTGCCATCTGCGGGAATGAAGATCGGCTGTTCAACTGCGGTGTAAGGAACAGCCACTTCCGAGTCGATGACGACTCCGGGCAAACTGTCTGTGACGGTAACGTTCGACAGCTTTGTTTCGCCGGTGTTGGTGACGTTGAACGAGTAAATCAATTCGTCGCCGGGAACGATGTTGGGGTGTAGCGTTGGACTGCCGTTGATATCCCAAAGAAACTTGTCGATGTCGATTTCCGATTCCGGAGGATCGATGATGACTGTTTCGGTATCGGTGTCGGTAACGGGCGTGTCTGTTGGATCATCACCGGTCACCGTCGCTTCATTGACAACTTCTCCGGCCAGCACATCGTCAGTCGTCACGGTATACGTACCCATGAAGACAACTGCTTCGCCTGGATCAAGTGAGCCATCGAAGCTGGTTTCCTGGGAGCCGACAAGTGTGAACGAGAGGTCTTTCCCGTCTGCAAACTGTGCTGGTGCAGGCGTTCCGTCGACAACCCCGTTGCCGCCGTCCCCTGGGTCGTCAAAGAAATCGTCGTACGAATAGAATCCGTCGCCGCTGCCGGCTCCCAGATGCCACTGCCACGTTGGGTCAATCTTTGGGAACGGGTTCGGGAACGTTTGAAGTGCCGTTATTGAAATCCAGTAGTTGCCGATGGGCACGATAGTCTTGGGAAGATGGGCCTCGTAATGATACACGGGGCCACCGTCTTCGGCGGTATGACCAAGTAGAGTGCTCGTTACGTCAGCATCGCTGACGCCCGCTTCGCCTCCATCCAAGGTCCAGGAGTACAGGGCGGCACCTGGCTTGTCTGAGTCGTTGCTGAAGATTTCAACAAGGAAGTCCGTCTCGGGCGCGATTCCAACAGAGAATGGTTCAACGTAGGCGCCATTCCATTCGAGACCCTCCAAAATGGTTTCGCCGGAGAGAGTAAAGTTGTCCCAAGCTTTGGCTTCGTATGGATCTGAAGCGAGTGTGCGGTCGGTGGCGGCGAATGGGCCGAGGTTCCCGTCGGCGGGTATCGAAATTGGTTGGGTGAATGGAGCTGCAGCAGAGAATACGGCCGAGTCAATCGTCACGCCCGGCAATGCGTCGGTTACGGTCACATCGTCGAGCGTAACGTCGCCCGTGTTGGTGACTTTGAAGGCATAAGTGAGTTCATCACCGACGCTGATATCCGACGTGATTTCTGGGCTGTCGTTGATGTCCCAGATGTACTTGTCCAAATCGATCGCAGGGTTGATCGGAATTTCGTATTCGTACACGACCGTGATCGAGCCCGTCGCGTTCACTGGGCCGATCTGTCGGAATACGCCACCAGCCGAGGTTGTGTCGGCAACCTGACTCACGTCGTAGTCGATTTCGAAAGTGCCAGTACCTTCATAGCCGGAGAACAGCGATGCATCGATCATGCCCTCGTCGGAATTCGAGGCATCCACGCCAACGAACATGTCCCAGTCCGTCCCGCCCTGGTTGAAGACGTCCGTTGGGTCCCCATCGTTGCCGGTCAGGTTAAAGGTCGCACCTTGCGAGGTGGACACTGTGCCAATAACGGGGGTTGGGACGGGAGTGACGCTACTAAACAGCCCGACGTCACTGGACGAAATCTCTCCGTCAGCACCAAAGTTCACATCGAACGTGGCTGGTTGGTCACTGTCGTTGTCTGCTTCGAAAGATCCACCGCTTGATGTGATCTCAAGCGAAACCTTCACTGATTGCAGATTGCCAAGTGACGGATCGAACTGGTCGAAAATCGCCGCGTCACCAAGGTCAGGCACTCCGGAGAAAGACTCCGTTTCCGTGCAGGAACCACTAGTAACCGCTGACGTGCAAACAGACGACGCTAAGTCGGATGCGAGCAACTGCCGATCTTCAAGTACTTCGGTAAGCGGTTTTCTAGCAACGATTGGGCGTTGCTGGCGGGATTTCTTCTTTAGGTTTGCTAATCGACGTCCGCGTGGTGACTTTACCATCACTTATCCTGTGCGATTGTAGGAGAATTGTGCCTGTTCCGGGGATGATCAAACGCCTATGTCGCCCCATAGGAGGGTGATAACCTTGCGTTTCGTTCTAGACAAGGATTTGGCGACGATTGTAACGTTTTTTACTGTTCCACGTAACTAAATAACCCGTCCCTGTTGTAGGGGATAGAGCTGGCCCATGGATTTAGAGCGGAAGTTGGTACTCTTTACCGCCATTAGTGTTTCATTTCTTAAATTGTTTTCCGGTACAGGAGTACTCGCCGTGGACATTCCCAATTCCATTTTTGAGCAAGTTTGGGAAGGCAAGTACGGAGGTGTTCCGCCGTGGCATCGTGTGCAGCCCAATGAATTTGTTCATGCTTTTGAACGTTTGATTGAGCAGGCTGAGACGGAACTCGATGTAATCGCGGAAAATGACGAGCCACCGACTTTTGAAAACACGATCGTGGCGATGGAGAACGCTGGCCGATTACTCGACCAACTAAGGGCAATCTACGGAGTCCATTCCGGCAACCTAAACGTTGGACCCATGCCAGACGTTCAAAAGGCCGTAAACCCGAAACTCGCAGCTCATCAGGACCGGGTTACCCAGAACGTAAATCTTTTCAAACGCATTGAGGCCATTTACGAAAGTGAAGACTTCAAAACGCTAGCGGCGGACGAACGTCGCCTAGTGGAAGATCGATTCAAGTCATTCGTTCGCCGAGGTGCAAAGCTCAGTGCTTCCGAAAAGAAGAGACTGTCGACGATCAACCAGCGGCTCGCCAGTCTATACACCGACTTCATGCAGAACGTTTTGGATGACGAGCAGAAGTACGTCACGTGGATCGACAGCGAAGTTGGGTTGGCCGGACTTCCTGCGAGCGTCGTCAGCGCGATGGCGAACGCGGCCAAAGAGAGAGGGGAACCTTCGAAGTGGGCCGTTACCAATACCCGCTCGTCAATGGATCCGTTTCTGACTTACTCGGATGATCGCGAACTGCGCGAACAGGTGTGGCGGGTGTACTACGACCGCGGGGATAACGGCGACGAGAACGACAACAACGCCATCATCTCTGAGATCTTGAAGCTTCGCGCAACACGTGCCGAATTGCTGGGGTACCAAACGCACGCGCATTGGCAGCTAGAGCCTGCAATGGCAAAAACGCCTGAGGCCACGATGGAACTCATGATGAGCGTTTGGCCGAAGGCGGTAGCTCGGGCGAAGGAAGAAGTTGCTGACATGCAGCGCATCGCGAACAGCGAGCTTTCAGCGCAGGACCGTATCAAGATCGAACCTTGGGACTACCGCTACTACGCGGAGAAAGTTCGAAAGGAAAAATACGATCTCGACTTCAACGAGGTGAAGCCTTACCTGCAACTCGAAAAGCTTGTTGAAGCAATGTTGTGGTGTTCAACGCAACTCTATGACTTGCAGTTCAGGACAATTGGAGATGTGCCGGTCTTTCACCCGGACGTTCGCGTTTGGGAGGTCACGCGTGGTGATGAGCTCGTTGGTTTGTTTTACCTGGATCCTTACGCACGGGAAGGCAAACGCAGTGGGGCTTGGATGACGGACTACCGAGCGCAACACAAGTTGGGTGGAACGGTCACACCGCTGATTTCGAACAATTCAAACTTTGTGAAGCCAGCGGAAGGTGAAGCAACGCTGATTTCGTGGGACGACGCCGAAACTTTGTTTCATGAGTTTGGGCACGCGTTGCACGGCCTGCTTTCGGATGTCACGTATCCTTCTCAGTCGGGCACATCTGTCGCGCGGGACTATGTCGAGTTCCCTTCGCAAATCAATGAGCATTGGCTGAGCACTACGGAAGTGCTCAATCAGTTTTGTGTCCATCACGAAACGGGAAAGCCGATGCCTCAAGAACTAATCGCAAAGATCGAAAACGCTGCCACCTTTAATCAAGGGTTTGCGACCGTCGAGTTCCTAGCCAGTGCACTGATCGATATGAAACTGCATCTGGCCGGTAACGTTGACATCGATCCCGATGCCTTCGAGAAAACAACGTTGAGCGAATTGGGTATGCCCACGGAGATTGTCATGCGGCATAGAACGCCGCATTTCGCACACATATTTGCCGGTGATGGGTACTCAGCTGGCTACTACAGTTACCTTTGGGCGGACGCCCTAACGGCTGATGCCGCGGAAGCTTTCGAGGAAACGAAGGATGGCTTCTTCGACAAAGCAACCGCGAAACGACTTCTGGATGAGGTGCTCTGCCGCGGTGATACCGTGGATCCCGCGGAAGGGTTTCGGGCATTTCGCGGCAGAGACGTGCGTACCGATGCGCTCTTGCGTAAACGCGGTTTTCCTGTGCAGTGACAAATCGCCGGCTCGCAAGAAAAACGCCCGCTGATCTAGTTCGATCGGCGGGCGTCAGCTGTAGTGAAGTCTTGGCGTAGCGTGTCGCTACTCTGTCGTCGCTATTCGGCAGCGGCGATCAAGGCGAGGTTCTTGTCGCGATGCGGATAGTTGCGATCGTCGACCAATACGCAATAGACATCCACATCGATGGCTTCGCCTGCGGATACGGTTTGGTCGAATGTGTCGACGTAGGTGAACAACCCGTTCGAGGCGTCAATATCGAACGAAGTTTGCTGTGATCCGTCGACGTAGACCGTCACCGTTAATGAGTCACCGCCACTCCAGGAGAACGTGACTTGATGGTTGCCAATTGTGGCCCATGCGTACATTGATCCAACGGCCGTGTTGCTGCCCGCATTGAATGCAAAATTCACAAAGTGCTCGACTGTGCCAGCCGCCACAACGGTATTGTTGGTTTCGACTGAACCGATAAACGACTGGATCGTGCCTGGTTGCCAGTTGGTGCCCGTGTGATCGTAGATCCCGCCAGACAGGATGCTGTTGGTGGAGGTGTTTCCTTGAACGCGAGCAGCTTGATACGTTTGATTGGCCGGACCAGCAAGCGAATTCACGTCGGCGCTGGAATAGCCCCAACCAGACGGATCACTGTAGTCTTCGGCAAGCGCCGACGCGGACGTGTTACCCGTCCCTTGGTCAGAGTCACTATCTTCGTCAGTGAGGTGCATCCAGGCGTAGGCGCTTGAGGACGTGTAGGTGGAAGTCCGGGTTAGGTTGCCTTGTGCAAAAGTGACGTTGCAAGATGCGGCAATAATACAGGTGGCGAGTGCAAAACGAGCGAGCATTAGAAACTCCTTGAGGTGTTGAAGAAATCCTCAACGAACCTACAGCGGAGCTGCGGGGACTCGCAGTTGCGTGCGGGTTAACCCGCCCCGGTTCTGAGCACGCCGGGCCTATAAATCGTAGATGTCCTACAAATTAAGACACTACAGATGGCTTATTGTTGTAATAGATGGTGGTACTGATACAGCACGACATAAATCCATGGGAAGGAACGCAGGTGGAGACTGTTTGTGTCTCGCGAGTGGCGACTGCAGACTCGGGCGGGTGACTGATGGAAAGAATTGGCCGTCAGCCTGCGAGCCGGATGCACGCATCCGACTCCATCTCATTCCCACTGAATCTCGACGAAGCGTTATTGCACTTCCAGATAGCCATCGAATGCACTGCCCCATCGCAAGGGACTACGATGGGAACGACGATTGGCGACGACGATTCATGAAACGCGAAGCTGAGGAAATTAGGTCGTTTCCAAGCCCTTGCGTACCCATTCGTTGAGTCCTCCCTTAGCACTGCGAACGTTTCGGTAACCTTTCGAC
>CAYQMZ010000304.1:0-8447 GCA_964418725.1 uncultured Pirellulaceae bacterium | reverse complement strand
CTTGGCAATCCAAACCAATGCCGGTCCTGTTTCGGTTGTTGCGAATCGCAACGGGCAAACGTTGGACGTCACGTGTATCGGCCCAGGCGCAAACTGGATAGCTCCCAAAGTGCACGCGTTGTTTGGCCTGGATGATCAACCTGGCGACTTTGAGCCAGATGCAAAAGTCGCCGAACTTGCTAAACGCATGCCGGGTGCTCACCTTCCCAAACTGCCAGTTGTATTCCATCGCTTGGTACAGATCGTCCTTCAGCAACTGGTTAGTTGGAGTGACGCCGTGCAGGGATGGCAGCGAATTGTCGCGAGATATGGGCAGTTGGCTCCGTGCGGAAACCTCCGCGTGCCACCGACCGCCAAGCGTCTGAGTCAACTGGGCTACTATGACGTGGTTGCTTGTGGCGTTATGCCCAAGCAAGCTCGTTTGATCCTGCGTCTTTCGCGAGAAGCCCGGCGTATCGAACATCTGGCCGCCAAGGATCGCGTGGCACTGGCGGAATACTTGCTTTCAATCCGCGGCATTGGCCCATGGACGGTTCAACACTTGCTAGGCAGCAGTTGCGGCGACGCCGACGCGGTGCTCACGGGTGACTTCGGATTGCCCCACGCAATCGCTTACTTCTTCACAGGAAAAGAACGAAGCAACGACCAAGAAATGTTACGGCTGCTGGAACCGTACCGGGGCAATCGATTTCGAGTCATCAACTACATCTGGCAATCGAATCAATTTGCGCCTCGACGAGGCCCTCGAATGAGAACCAACCAATGGCGATTCAGTGGTGAGCGGCAAGCTGGCGGAGAGCGATCTGGCAGGCAGCAAGTCGGAACAGAACAGAAAGCCGCGAGAGGACGACGAGGAATCGGACGACGAAGCGACGGCCGGTCGACTCCCAAACAGCGTCGAGCGAACTGAATCACTTGCTGCTGCGGACGAACCGACTCGGTGACCGCAACTAGAAGGAATGCGGAGTGGACTCTATGATCGTGTCCTATCCTATTGCCCGGCTTGCTGGATTGGAACGAATCGATGACCGACGCGCTGTTTGACGACGACCCGATACTCTACGAAGTGGCCACGAAAGCACCCGGGCCAAGTGGTTCTCTACCGCTGACGGACGAAATGCTTCGCGAGTGGCCAAGTGGTCACCTGTTCGGCATGACGCAGAACGCAGGCATGGGTTGGAGCCCCAAGGAGATGCTGGGGCCACAGTTTTTGGTGCTCAGTACTCAAGGCGGTTTGCGTGCACCTGACGGCACACCGATCGCGTTGGGTTACCACACCGGTCACTTTGAAGTTGGCTTGCTGGTGCAAGCAGCCTCGGAGGAAATCAAACAAGCCGGCGGTGTGCCCTTTGCCGCGTATTGCTCAGACCCGTGTGACGGTCGCACGCAAGGCACTGTTGGAATGTTCGATAGCCTGGCCTATCGAAACGATGCGGCGATTGTAATGCGCCGGCAGATTCGTTCGCTGCCACAGGGACAAGGTGTTGTCGGTATCGCGACGTGTGACAAAGGTCTTCCGGCGATGATGATGGCTCTCGCGGGAAGCACTCACTTACCTAGTGTGCTGGTCCCTGGAGGTGTCACGCTTCCGCCGGTGGAAGGCGAAGACACCGCCCGCGTCCAAACCATCGGAGCTCGTTATTCTCAAGGCGAGTTGTCATTAGAGGATGCTCAACGTGCTGGGTGCGCAGCCTGCGGCTCAGCGGGCGGCGGATGCCAGTTTCTAGGGACAGCCGCGACTGCTCAGGTAATCGGCGAAGCATTGGGCATGTCACTTCCCCACGCGGCGCTTGCTCCCAGCGGGCAACCAATCTGGCTGGACATGGCGACTCGATCAGCCCGCGCCTTGCGATCTCTCGCCGAGAACAATCTGACCATGCGGGACGTGCTCACCGATGCCTCCGTAAAGAACGCGATGGCGATTCACGCAGCGATGGGAGGTTCCACCAATCTGCTGCTCCATCTGCCAGCCATTGCCTTTGCCGCCGGTTTAGAACGACCATCGGTGCATGATTGGATCGAAATCAACCGGAACGTTCCTCGTTTCGTTGACGTGTTACCTAATGGGCCGACGAATCATCCAACTGTTCGTGTTTTCCTGGCCGGCGGTGTTCCTGAAGTGATGCTGCACCTGCGAGAGATGGGGCAGCTAGATTTGTCAGCAACGACAGTGACAGGGAAGCCATTGGCGTGGGCGCTCGAACAGTGGGAAACCAGCGAACGAAGGAAACGACTTCGCGATCGGCTGCACGAGCAAGACGGCATTGATCCCGACGAAGTCATCATTCCTCCCAAGGTCGCAAAAGAACGCGGCATGACCAGCACCGTTTGCTTTCCCGTTGGAAATATCTGCCCCGAGGGTAGCGTGATCAAGTCTACATCGATCGACCCCAGTGTTGTCGACGACGACGGTGTGTACCGCATGACGGGCCCCGCTCGTGTCTTCACATCGGAATCGGACGCCATCGCAGCGGTAAAAGACCGAGACATTCAACCTGGCGAAGTATTAGTGTTGAAGGCTCGCGGGCCATTGGGCTCGGGAATGGAAGAGACCTACCAGATCACATCGGCGCTAAAGTATCTGGAGTGGGGAAAACACGTCGCTGTCGTTACCGATGCACGTTTTTCTGGAGTGAGCACAGGCGCTTGCATTGGACATGTTGGTCCTGAAGCGTTGGCGGGAGGTGCGATCGGCAAAATCAAAGACGGCGACCGCATTCGCATCATCGTCGATCGAAATGAACTCGTTGGTAGTGTTGACTACATTGGACGAGACGAAACCAACGAGCTGGATCCCGAGGTTGCTGCCAAGGAACTCGAAGACAGGACCGCGGAAGACTTATCGGCCGACGCTCGCTTGCCAGATGACACGCGACTTTGGGCGGCACTCCAGGCTGTCGGCGGTGGTACTTGGGGAGGATGCGTGTACGACCCTGACGCCATCCTTAGAAAACTAAGCTGATTCTTCGGTCTCGAGCCAGTCGGGGCCTTCACCAAAATGGGTTGGAGGCCAACTAGCCGTCCAGATTCTTGAAGAACTGATTCAACGAGGTATCGTCGGCTTTCACGTTGTCTTGATCTGCTTCTTCACCGTCGAAGACCGGTAGCTCTGAAGCAGCTTCCGGTTGACCTTCGGCCGGCGTGATGCTCACGAAACTTCGCCCGCTCTCTTCGGCGGCCTCGTTGTATTGGAGTACCGACGCGTCGTCGCTTTCGACGGGCTCTAAATCGGTCACCACCTCGGCGTCCGCTAATTGAGCAACCACGGGTTCCGCTGTCTCTTCTGGGATTTCTTCAAAGGACGGCAAAACCTCTTCCAGCACCGGAGTGACCTCCTCCAGCGGAATCTCTTCTAAAGGAATCTCCTCCAAAGGTATCTCCTCCAAAGAGACCTCCTGCTGGTCCGCTGTGTCACAGGCCGCCACGTCACTGGGCGTCGCGTGAGCCATGTTCGCGGAATCCGTTTGTGCGATTGGCTGCGATAAGTCTTTGGTCGGAGCGTTCGAAGAAGCGACACAGTGCAACCGCGCCGTTAGCGGCCCGATTGTTACTTCATCTTCGGGAGTGAGGAACGTCGGGCCTTGAATCCTGTGCCCGTTCACCGCAGTACCGTTCGCCGACCCCAGGTCGCGAATCGCGATCTGTCCTTCGAATTCGTAAACTTCGCAGTGATGCCGACTAACCGTCGAAGCAGGTAGCTTGACCCGTGCGTTGCCGCCCCGGCCAATCACAGCGGGCAGCTTCAATAAGATTTCTTTTGTCTTCGCACCACGGACTACTTCAAGTCTTGCTTGCATAAAACTGATCTGAATAGGAGTAGCTAACGAACGATGCGTGCACACCGCAACTTCGAGGCACTCCCATCTTATGATCTCGTCGCTCATCACAAAAGCGTTCGGTTGCATGGCCATTGGGTTGAACAGTCGTCTGGCGCACACGCTGGCGATAGTCGACCGAGCAACAGGAACGCGGGGGAGCTTGTAGCCCCACCCGAAATTTACTATTGGACTATCTAGGTGAGACGGCGAAACGCGAGGCGGGCCGGCATCAGGCTTGAGCTATGCGGCCTAGTGCTGCGTCCGGATTCGTAATTGGGATCGCCTGTAGAGGGATTCGCCAGAATTCTTTGGCATCCGGGACTTCTAGCGAAGTCCACTACCCAATTCTTAGACCTGACAAAGTACTAGCTTCGGTACACGATTGGCAAGTGTGACACGAACGACGTTTAGCGATCGAGCTTCGGACTGTCCAAGACGCGGTCGTAAATTGCTGCTACGCCCGACGCCATGCTGCTGTCCGAGTATCGTTCTGCCTGTCGCTTCCAAGCCTGCTCGCGAATCTCCTGCCAGTCGACTTCGCCTGAAATGACCTGCCGCAGACAATCCGCCATACTAATTGCGCAATTCGGTTTGGCCACCATACCGAAGCCGCCATTGAGAACTTCGGGCACACCTTGAACGTCCGTACTAACGACAGGGACACCGGCCGACATGGCTTCGATGATCACCATTGGCAAGCCTTCACCAAACAGGCTTGGCAGAACCATAATGTCCATTTGATCGAGTTCCGCGTTGACGTCGTTCGTAAAGCCAGTCCACTCGATCGCATCGGATACTCCGTGCTCATTCGCGAGTTCCAAGATCTCGTTCTGATAGTCCTCCGACTCAAAGGGGCCGACTGCCCGTAGACGAACGTCAACGCCCTGTTCACGCAAGATTGAAAGTGCTTCGATCAGAACCTCAGTTCCCTTGCGTGGTCGGAACAGGGCGACCATGCCCAACGTCCAGGTTCCTGTTGGTGTCTCTCGCGGTTGAAGTTCGCCGCGTCGGGGAACTCCGTTAGGAACAACGCTTATCAACTCGTCATCGTAACCTTCGGCCGACATGTGGTTGCCAAGGCTCTCCGAAACACAAATGAGTTGCGACACTCCACGCAACGATTGTTGTTCAATGAACTGGTTGATGCGATTGGCTATCGGTCGCGTGGAGTCCTTGGAAGTTGGGCTGTGGACGTGGTAGACGAACGGCTTGTCAGCCAACCACGCAGCGATTTTTGTGATCATCAGCGACCGCGGTGAATGAGCGTGCAGCAAATCGTAGCCGCCGATCTTGGCCACCTGGGCTAGTCGCTTTGCCGCCCGCAGATCTAGCTTGGATCGCATCGACAAGTCTTGTAGCGTGGTGTCTTGACATTCGCGTTCAACAGGAAACCGAACGGGCTTCAGGCATGCGAATCCAGCTTCGTAACCATATTGAGGCAAGCACAGCCCCAGCAGATCTTGTACTCGTTCGGCACCCGAATAGAACTCGCCGTTGATGACGTGCAGCACGCGCCGCAGTTTTTGCGGAGCACGTGTCGATTCGTCCGTCGACTGGATGTCGCTTGGAGCGAGTGGAACGCTAACGGGAGATAGGATGGAAGTCGTGACGGATGAGTTCATTGGTAGGCCTTTGCTGGGACGCTAAAACCTACCTCATCACCGAAAGCACCCGATTTAAATCCCGCTCGTGGAGAGCTATGCGTGGAGACGATTCGGTCTGAGTGAATTTGACTCAAACGCGTGCGAGAGCCCATCGATAAAGGGCCACATTCGCCTTCTCCTGCGATTTACTTACACCAACGTGTTCTATTGGGTTAGTTGCCGCGGAGCCGGTGCAGCGAAGCTGGCGTCGACTGTCGTTGGTGCAGGTTCGGTGGGGACTTTGGGCGTTTTCCCCAGCGTTCGCATCGTACTTGCCAGCAATATCAGCACAAAAAGAAGCCCCGTAGTGACCGTCATCCAGTAGCCAATGTTCTCGCGGAACTTCTCGGCACTCTTACTGCGGCCGCTTAGGCGGGCAGTGATGAACATAACGCCCAAGGCAAGTAGCAGCTTGATAGAGCCCAGTATGTGGTACAGCGGTCCACCTTCGTACTCGAAGCCCTTGGCATTCATCACGAAGTTGTAGAGTCCAGTCAGTAGCAGCAGCCCTGAAGTCGTCATCACGACCTTGGCCCACTTTCCACGAACGGCTTCCAGAACGGTTTTCCGAGTGTCGTCAGCCATACCGCTCAGCGCTGGCACTAAGGCACACCACATAAAGAACACACCGCCGGCCAAAAAAATGGCAGGAAGGACGTGGAGCAGTCGGAGCAGGAGGGCGACGATGTCAATGTTCATGGTTTTTCCTTGTTGGCGTTTACCAAATCGTAGGCACCAAAGTCGCAGGTGCCTACCCCGGCAATTCAGGTCAGTTCTCCTCGCCAAGCTTGAGTAGTTTCAAGGCAGCTTCTTTCGTTGCAACCTCTCCGTCGAGCTGAGCCGCACGTGCTCGTTGGATGAGTTCTGCGAATTTAGGTCCAGGCTTGATTCCCGCGGCCATCAAATCACCGCCCGTAACGAACGGACTTGGGTCCAACTGCTCCTTGGGCAAAGCCAGGTATTCTCGACAGACTTCGACACCACGGGTCGAAGTACCGTCCGTCACATGAATCGCGTTGAGCACATCCAGTGCGCATCCAGCGTTCCGAGAAATCAGCAGCGGCTGCAGATCTGAAAATCGCAACTCAGTGGCTCGATCCAGCGTCACACAATGCTTCGAGATCCACTCGATCGATTTCCGTTCTTCATTGGACAGCTTCAGTTGCCGGCAAACGTTGGAGACCTGTTTGTGATCAAACGACTCTGCCTGATGGAACAGGGCAGCAAAGACTATCGCTGCATTGTTCTGCGGAAGCAGCTCCACGACCTGAAGCAGCCGCTCCCAACGTGTGGCGTTGTCGGCAATCTCGCTGAGCCACGGCAAAATCGGCGTGAGTAACAGGCTCTCGCGAAGCAACGTTAAGGCAACCCGTCGAGACGCTCGCGAACTCAGCATCCGCTTAAGCTCGTGTGTAATTCGCTCTTGGCTAACGGACGCAATTTTGCCGTGCAGTTTTTGGATGGCTGACATGGTCTCTTGTGAGATCGCAAATTTGTAGGTTGCCGCAAAACGAATGGCTCGCAACATCCGCAGTCGATCTTCATTGATGCGTTCGTGAGGATCCCCGATCGCGGAGACTACTTTCGACACTAAGTCAGCTTGGCCGCCGACGTAGTCGATGACTTGATCATTGGTTGGGTCGAAAAACATCCCGTTGATTGTGAAGTCGCGTCGTTTCGCATCTTCTTCGGGAGAGCTGAACGTCACGCTGTCGGGGCGTCGGCCGTCGGTGTACACACCATCATTTCGAAACGTAGCAACTTCGACTTGGTGCGGCTTTGGCCCCAACACCGTCATCACGCCAAAGCTTTGCCCAACTGCGATCGTACGCTTTCGCCCAAACACTTTTCGCACCTGTTCTGGCTTCGCGTCTGTCGCGACGTCGTAGTCCTTTGGGCTGACATCCAGCAACATGTCACGGACGCAGCCGCCGGCGAAGTACGCGATAAATCCGGAATCGCGCAGTTGTGTTACCACCTCCTTGGCAAAAGCTTCCATTTCGTTGCACACACCGAACTCCCGTTGCATCCTTCCCTCGCATTCCCTTCGTTCGCCAAACTAGTGTTCAGCGAAACCCTCTCGACCGCCGGTACGGACATCGGACGGACTGACTGCGGCTGGCTGAGCAGCACAAGTATCTTCGGGAATAAGAACCGCTTATAGACGGGAAGACATGACAGCACGCCGCGAACGCAGGTTCAGTTTATTTTGCCTACTCTACCCACATAGGTGGCTCGGCGGGCGTTTTGCTCAGCTGTCGAGTTCAGATCTGCAATTTGCGAATATCCCGCCTTTTGGTGACCGATAACAGCGAATGGAAGCAAGGAATATTTTCACCTCTTCTGGGTGGTGTTGGGGCAAAACCTTGACTTCTGTGATTTCAGTCGTTCCAATACTACGAACTCCAATCGGGTCAGCTTCGCTTGGAGTGAAGGGATTCTAGGACGGTGGGTTGCCGTCTGTCTCATACCTCTCCATTTATTTTATCCGGAGGTTTTATGTCTACGTCTCGTAGAAGACAAGGTTTCACCCTTGTCGAACTTTTGGTCGTGATCGCGATTATCGCGATGCTCGTCCTGCTGTTGCTCCCAGCTGTTCAGGCAGCTCGTGAAGCAGCTCGTCGCAATAACTGCTCTAACGCAGTTAAGCAGATGGTGCTCGCAATCCTTAACAAGGAAAGTGCGACCCAACGTTTCCCACAAGCTATGTCTGGCGTAACTGCTTTGGACACGATCAGCAAGCGTGGACCGAACCCATACGACGATGGTGACGGCTACGGCTTCTTGGTTCAAATCCTAAGCTACATGGAAGAAACAGCACTGTTCGACCAAATGAGCGAACTGTCTGAGCAATTCCGTGAGCCACTAACAACCAAGGCATTCCAAATTCGTGGCACGCGAGAGTACATCATCGAGCGTCCTGTTGAACTTGCGATTTGCCCAAGTTTCCCTGGTGAGAACATCGCTCAGGGACGCTACCGACCAC
>CAYQMZ010000303.1:373-8451 GCA_964418725.1 uncultured Pirellulaceae bacterium | reverse complement strand
CGTGATCGCACCACGGGCAAGTGGACAATGGATGAGTATGGACGGCGAGACTATTTCTTCCTCAATGTAGGGACAAGAACCAAACCTCGTTTCCGTGACGTGTCCAGTGAGTCCGGCTTGTGCGACTTTGGATTCGGGCTGTCATGTGTTTGGTGGGACTACAACAACGACGGACTCATCGACCTTTCCGTATCGAACGACTTCCTCAGCCCGGACCGTCTGTTCAAAAACGAGGGAGTCCGAGACGGCATCCCCCGAGTTCGTGAAGTGATCGCTGACGTTTTTCCTACCGGCGCATGGTCATCCATGGGCAGCGGCGTTGCCGATGTGAACAACGACGGCCTTCCTGAGTTGATGACGGTAGACATGTCCGCGCGCAGCCATTTCAAATCAAAACTGAATATGGGCGAGATGACCGGCGAACGCCGCTGGGTGATGGAAAACGGATGGCCTCGGCAAATCATGCGCAATCATCTGTACGTCAACGCAGACGACGGAAACTTTCGCGAAGAGGCGTGGATGCGAGGGCTAGCCAGCACCGACTGGAGCTGGGCAGTAAAGTGGGGAGACTTCGACGAGGACGGTTGGAACGATGTCCTTGTTACCAACGGGATGACGCGAAATTTCACCGACTCTGATCGCAACAACGAAATTGGGAGCCTTCAACAGGCGTTGATCGGCAAGTCGCAATGGGATCTGTTTCGCAATCAACCGCCGATGCTCGAAGCGAACGTCGTCTACCGCAATCAACGAGGCAGAACCTTTGAAGAAGTTGGGAAACCGTGGGGGCTGGATCTGGTCGGTATCAGCTATGGGGCAGCGTCGGGGGATCTCGACGGAGACGGAGACCTCGATCTAGTCGTGACCGATTTGGGCAAGTCGCTCAAGCTATATGAAAACCAAATGGGCCAGAAGCGACGTCACTTGAGCGTTCGATTGCAGGGTCGTAAGTCGAACGTGATGGGTATCGGAGCCAAGGTAACGGTCACCGATGATCGGGGCATTGCTCGCACGCGATGGATGATCCCATGGACAGGATTTCAGCCGCAAGACGCGTCCGCGTTGCACTTTGGCCTCGGCGACGCGAACGCAAAGCAGGTGTCGATCCAATGGCCGGGCAGCACAGGAATACAAGTCGTTTCGGTTGAGCGAGGGCAACAGGAAATCAACGTTGTAGAGAACTCGACTTCGACGTTGGCGACTCGGCCAAAGAAGATGAAAAAGTGGTGGACGCCTCAGCCGCTTCCTTGGAAGCATGCCGAAACACCCTTCGATGACTTTGCCACTCAACCCCTGTTGCCAAGCAAGCTCTCGCAGCCTGGCCCCTGTCTGGCGACCGGTGACCTCGACGGCGATGGCGACCTCGATGCGTATCTTGGCGGTGCCGCCGGCCAAGCGGCTGGGTTGCTCGTCAATTTCGACGGACAACTTAAAGTCGGCGCCGCGAATTGGGGAAAGGCAATCGCAAGCGAGGACGTGGACGCACTTTGGTTTGATGCCGACGGTGATCAGGACCTGGATCTCTACGTCGTCAGTGGCTCAGTAGAACACCCGGCGGGAGACGAGCTCTATCGCGATCGCTTGTACCGAAACGATTCCAAATCCGGGAGCATTGGGCTGGAAGGAATTCCCAACGCTCTGCCGGATCTGCGTGACAGCGGCAGCTGCGTTGCCGCTGCTGACTTCGACCAAGATGGCGATCTTGACCTCTTTGTCGGATCCCGCAGCCTCGTGGGCGAGTATCCGCTTTCCCCGAAGAGTCGGATCTTGCGCAACCAGAGTACGTCAGAGAAGATTCGATTTGTGGAAGTGACCGAGCAAGTCGCGCCAGGCTTATACCGAGCCGGCATGGTGACCGACGCAACGTGGGCCGACCTGGACAATGACCAAGACGCGGACTTAGTGCTGACTACCGAATGGGGACCGATTCGAATCTTTTGGAACGAAGGCGGAGAGCTCCAAGAACGCGCAAACGTCGAAATGACGAAGAAGACGGGTTGGTGGCAAGCCGTGACTGCAAGGGACTTTGATCGCGACGGCGACATCGATCTGCTTGTCGGCAACGTTGGCTGGAACACGAAGTACAAACGAGCCACTGAAAAGAAGCCGGCCGAAATCTATTTTGGTGACATGAATGGTTCAGGGACGAACCGGATCATTGAAGCAAAGACCTCTGGAGAATCACTTCTTCCCGTTCGCGGCCGTTCCTGCAGCACTCACGCAATCCCAAGTCTTAAGACGAAGTTCTCAAGTTATCGCCAATTTGCCTCGACCGACTTGTTGGGCATTTACGGATCGCAATGTCTCTCGGAAGCAACTCGATTCGCGGCCACTGAATTCGCTTCTGGGATGTGGCGAAACGATGGCAAATGGAATTTCAAATGGCAACCACTTCCTTGGGAGGTTCAGGTCTCGCAGGTCAACGATTTTGCCGTTGGTGATCTCGACGGCGACGGTCACGACGAGGTCGTCGTTGCTCAGAACGAGGATGCTCGCGAGCCAGAAACAGGTCTGTGGCGAAGCGGCCTCGGCGTTGTCATGCGATATGTCGACGGGAATTGGCAAGTGGTGCCCACGTCGCGGACGGGATTGCTGATGAAGGGCGCCGCAAAAGACATCGCCCTAATGGACACCGATGGTGACGGCAAACAAGAAGTGCTGGTTGGACAGAACGGAAGCCAACTGTTGCTGTTCAGCAATGAATAGTTGCCAATTCTGGGTCAACTGCGACCAACGCGGTTTCAAATCCAACTGGCGTGGCTGTGTATTCGGGTTGGACTGGCGGTGTCGTGCCTGAGACTTATGTGTTAGCGAAGTTCGCCAACACGTAAATGACAGCATGCCGTACATGTCTGAACGGGCGTTTTGTCCGGTCGCCTGCTTCAACGCTCCAGAATGTCGGCACACACTTTTTGCAAAATTCCCTTCAGGGTCTTCAGCTCGGAATTTGATAGCGTTGCTAATGCCTCCTTCTCCATCGCATTGACATCAGGTCGCACCTTGCGCGCCAATTTTCGGCCCTTCGATGTCAGCCGGATAATGATTCGAGACCTGTGTGACTCGTCGATTTCACGGCTGACCAAATCCGCCTCTTCCATCTTGCGCATCAGACGCGACAGATTGGACGCATCGATCCCAAGATAGGTTGCGATTTCCGATGGCGAACTGAAACCGAGGTCAAGCTTGAGCAGCAGATTGGCCTCCATCCCGTTCAAACCGTGCGGTCGAACAGCATTCGCGAGCGCCGACGCCAGACCGCGCGAGGCTATGTGTAGCCCGCAAGCGACGCGTTCCTCATCACTAATCGGCAATTCCTCGCAGGACTGCGTCATCAGTGCCGGTTTAGCTTGTTTCTTACCGCGGACCATATCCACTCCAGGGATGTCAGCGACCACTCTGGTCATCTACCAGTGTTGCAATGCGGCTGGCCGAATGCAAGCATTCATACCGCAACCACACGAACTCTCAAAGAAGAGCAAGGACACCAATTCAGCGATTACCGAACAATGGATCCGCGAGAGCGTCAGCCCACAAAGAGTGGTCATGTCAACACTTGCCTTGACAACTTCATTCAGTCTGCGAACATTGCCGTACCTAACCGACAAAGCGTCGACACGACATGTTGCTGTTGCACCAGAGCTTTCACTTAAGGAAATGAGATGTCCCAGACACTGCGACTGATGGAACCGTTTAAGCTTGGATCGATTGATGTCCAGAATCGAATCGCCCTCGCGCCAATGACGCGAGCCCGAGCAGGGACTGAGCGCACTGCCAATCCACTGATGGCCGAGTATTACAAGCAACGTGCAACGGCTGGTTTGGTGATCACCGAGGCGACCACGGTCTCGCCGCAGGGGAATGGCTGGAACGAGTCGCCCGGCATCTATACAGACGCGATGGCCGCTGGCTGGCGAGACACCGTGGACGCGGTGCATCAGGCGAACGGCAAGATATTCCTTCAGCTTTGGCACTGCGGCAGAGCGTCACACAGCAGTTTCCATGACGGACAACCAGCCGTGGCCCCCTCACCGATTAAGCTGAATGGCGAGTACATCCACACCCCCAAGGGCAAGCAGGACTACGAAACACCTCGTGCCCTAGAGGCATCGGAACTGCCCGGCATTGTAGAAGACTACCGAGCGGCCACGCGACGAGCAAAAGAAGTCGGCTTTGACGGCGTCGAAATCCATTCAGCGAACGGCTATCTACTTGATCAGTTCCTCCAGTCCAAAACGAACCACCGAGACGACGACTACGGCGGATCCGTCGAAAAACGCTATCGTCTACTCAAGGAAGTCGTTACGGCGATCGTCGATGAGATCGGCGCAGCACAGGTTGGCGTCCGGCTTTCACCGAACGGTGCATTTAACGACATGGGCTCGCCAGACTTCCGAGAACAGTTCAGCTATGTGGCCGAGCAACTCGACGGTTTCGGGTTGGCATACCTGCACGTGATGGATGGGCTTGCATTCGGTTTCCATGAGCTTGGAGATCCGATGTCGCTGGCAGACTTTCGCAAGATGACAAAGGCACCGCTCATTGGCAACTGCGGATACACCAAGGAAACAGCTGAGGCAGCGATCCAAGCCGGTCACGCGGACATGATTGCCTTCGGGCGTCCGTTTATCAGCAACCCGGATCTAGTTGCTCGTTTTGCGAACGACATACCGCTGGCGGCCGACGCAGACATGGGGACGTGGTATTCAGCAACCGGCGCCACTGGCTATACCGATTTCCCGGCACACGACGCCGACTGAGATGCCTGCTCGCTTCTTGTACGCCTATCGAGTTTTGCTAACTGGAATCCACCTGATGCAAACGGGAGAGGTGGAAGCGAATCTTGTTCGTCTTAACGAGAAATTCAAGCTGTCATACCTGACGGATCTTATCGCCAGCAAGACCGCCGAAAAGATTGCACCAAAGGATCTCGATTGGGAGTTCCACAGTGGTGAACTCGATCGCCTTGAACAAGAGTTAGAGCGAGCGTTTGAACAATCGACGCTGGGCGAAGAACGACCGATCGACGAAGTCGACGAACTCCTTATCGAGTTACGTTTAGTGCCGTAGGGCAGGGCGGCCCTACGCTTGAGCTTCGCAAGCCATCGTGACAACAGTAAATCTCCAATTCGACCGCGAGTCTCCCGCTGTAACGCAGTAGGGAGACTTGGGGCTCGCAATTGTGCGCTCGTTCGACGAGTCCTCAGCGCGGCTTGCTCGCCGTCCACTTGCTACGAAGCGAACTAGGCTCGCCGCAAACTCCGCTCAAGGGATTCCGCCGGCCAAACATTTGACTCCAGCACAGTTAGTGTATAACATACACTAACAAGAAATGAAGGAGCTGCCATGCTGACTGAGTTATATCGTCCTCCGCTGGCGTTGCTGACGGACCTGTACCAGCTGACGATGGCCTATGGCTACTGGAAGCTGGGGCGGGCCGAGCAACAATCGGTCTTTCATCTGTTTTTTCGCAGGCCGCCGTTCGCCGGTGGTTACGCAGTCGCAGCCGGGCTACGTACGGCTATCGAATACCTGCAGTCTTTTCAATTCGATGATTCGGACATCCAGTACCTAGCAACTCTCAGCGGTAATGACGGACAGCCCCTGTTCCAACGAGGCTTTCTGGATTACCTGTCCGACCTGCAACTGACTGTCGACGTGGACGCAATGCCGGAAGGAACGGTCGCGTTTGGGCACGAGCCACTGATTCGTGTTCGCGGTCCGATCCTGCAATGCCAGCTACTTGAAACTCCGCTACTGAATATCGTTAACTTCCAAACTTTGATTGCCACCAAAGCCTCACGAATCAGCGCTGCGGCTGGGGACGATCCTGTGCTTGAGTTTGGCTTGCGAAGAGCTCAAGGTATCGACGGCGCGTTGGCCGCCAGTCGAGCAGCTTACATTGGCGGATGTGCCGCCACGTCGAACGTCTTGGCCGGAAAGCTGTACGGGATCCCGGTGAAGGGCACCCACGCACATAGCTGGGTCATGTCCTTTGATTCGGAAATGGAGAGTTTCGAGCGTTACGCGGAGGTGATGCCCAACAATTGCGTGTTCTTGGTGGACACGTACGACACGCTGGAGGGAGTCCGACAAGCGATCAAAGTGGGCGAAAGGCTTCGAGAGCTAGGCCACGAAATGGTCGGAATTCGCCTCGATTCGGGTGACATTGCTTACCTGAGTATCGAAGCCCGCAAGATTCTGAATGACGCTGGCTTTCCCGACGCGACGATCGTCGCCTCCAACGACCTGGACGAGCACATCATCGAAAACCTTCGCACTCAGGGTGCGCAAATCGCGGTGTGGGGCGTCGGTACAAAACTAACAACCGCATACGATCAACCTGCGTTGGGCGGCGTCTACAAGCTTGGAGCACTTCAGGACGGCAGCAAAGTCTGGCAGCCGAAAATCAAATTATCCGAGCAAGCCATTAAGACGTCGGTCCCGGGCACATTGCAGGTCCGCCGTTACCTCAAAGACGACGGCATGGTCGGCGACATGATTTACGACGAAACGCGGGGCCTCGATGATCGACAAGTAATCGTGGACATCAAAGATCCAACAAGAACCAAAAGGTTGGTAGCCACAGAGCAGTCTCAAGACTTGCTGACACCCATCATCAGAGACGGCGAAACCGTTGCAGTGGCGGAAGGCTTAGACGCAATACGCGAACGCGCGAACCAAAGTTTGCAATCTCTGCACGCATCCTCGCGTCGATTCATGAATCCTCACGAATACCCAGTCGGACTCGACATTGGGTTGCACGAACTACGCCATCAGATAATCCAACAGGCGAGGAACGGGTAGCAACATGGCGCATACCTACCAATTTGCTCGACCGGCGTTGACGGTCGACATCGTGGTCTTCGCCCTGGATGAAGAAGACCTGCAGGTCATGCTGATCGAACGTGACCTGGAACCGTTCGAAGGGCAGTGGGCTCTACCGGGTGGCTTTGTTCGCGTTGAGGAAACACTCGACGAGGCGGCTCGACGAGAACTGGAAGAGGAAACAGGACTACGAGAGATCTACCTGGAGCAACTCTATACGTTTGGTGATATCCAGCGGGATCCTAGAGAACGCGTTGTTACCGTCGCCTACTATGCGCTCGTCAACCTTGAGGGACATGACGTGCAAGCCTCCACGGACGCTAGAAACGCCGCGTGGTTCTCCGTGAATGATCTGCCAGAACTGGCATTCGATCACAGCACGATTCTTAAGGTCGCCAATCAGCGTCTACGTGGCAAGGTCCGATACCAGCCGATCGGATTCGAACTATTGCCGAAAAAGTTCACGCTCCGACAACTCCAACACATGTACGAAATCATTCTTGGCAGAGAGTTGGACAAACGGAACTTTCGCAAGAAAGTGCTGGCGATGGAGATGGTCAAAGAGACGAACGAAATCGAAAAGGATGTCGCGCACCGCGCCGCGAAACTCTATCGGTTCGACAAACGCATCTATGACCGACTCACGAAAAAGGGCTTCAACTTCGAGATATAGCCATGGATCTCTACGAACACATCCTCGGCTGCCTTCAAGGAACCGCGTTGGGTGACGCCGTAGGACTGAGGCGTGAAGGACTCTCACCACAACGTGCGGTTCGAATGTACGGGAAGGCTCCCCTGAATCCGGAGCTTATGCTTGGCTTTGGACTTTGCAGCGAGGATACCGAACACACGCAGATGGTTGGTCGTGCCCTGGCACTATCGCAAGGTGACGCGACACTCTTTCAACAAGAGCTTGCTCGACAGCTCAAAATCTGGTTGCTAACGGTTCCAGCAGGCATCGGCCTCGCAACGCTGAAGGCATGCATACGGCTCTTGTTTGGAAAGTACCCGAGCGATAGCGGCGTCTACAGTGCCGGTAACGGACCCGCAATGCGCAGTGCACTTATTGGGCTTTATGCAGATTCAGACGAACAACTCCAACGTCTTGTTAAGTGCAGCACGCGGATAACCCACACTGACCCCAAGGCTGAGGAAGGAGCACTGTTAGTTGCCCGCGCTGCCAGACTGCAGGCGACGCATTCCGCGCTTGAACCAGCGGTATTTTTGCTTCAATCAGTCGACTGGATTGGTGG
>CAYQMZ010000303.1:0-363 GCA_964418725.1 uncultured Pirellulaceae bacterium | reverse complement strand
GTTAACGACGGACTAGCGAATAAGGAGTCACCGCCTGAGTTCGCTACGCGGCGAGGATGGTCGCGGGGCGTCAGCGGATACGTCAATCACTCCGTTCCCGCGGCACTTTACTGTTGGGCCAATACTCCGACTGACTTTCGTGCCTGCGTGGAGAACGCGGCGATGCTCGGTGGCGACGCCGACACCGTAGCGGCGATTGCTGGCGCGGTGTGCGGAGCGAATGTTGGCAGCGAGAACCTGCCCACAGACTGGCTAAACCAAATCACTGAATGGCCTCGAGATCGGGCATGGACAACTCTTCTCGCTCGATCGATAAGCGACAGCCTAAACGCTTCGCGAACACAGGAACCACCACCCATGCAC
>CAYQMZ010000302.1:0-8455 GCA_964418725.1 uncultured Pirellulaceae bacterium | reverse complement strand
CAGCAGGATCGCATGAACTGGGCGGCCATCGGGCGCATCCAAGTCCAATCCTTTCGAGCTGATACCCAGAATGCCCGTTATCTCCTCGCCTTCATCCGTTTCCAAAATCGCGTGCGGAATCATCAGCCCTTTGGATAAGCACGTTGATTCCTCATTTTCCCGGGTAATTACGCGTTCGACGAAGTCTTCCTGCGGAATCGACGGCTTCACTTTTGTGGTGTAAAGCTGCGAGGCGAGCGAGCGAATGACTTCCTCTTTCGTTGTCCCGGATACATTCACAGAAATGTGATGCTCATCCAAGAAGTCCAGCAGGCGAGGCTTGTCTTTGTGGTCCTCTCCTGCCTGAACCAGGGAGAATCGTGTGCCGCTTGGGCCGAGCAGTTGGTTGATCGCCAGGGCAGCCAAGCCGACAGTGGTCACGATGTCCGCCACGTCGCTCAATCGTTCGTCGGCCTGGACTAGCAAGATCAATCCAACGGCGACGCCACCATGTGGCAGCAACGCCAAACCTAAATAGTTACGGACGCGTTTCGGTACGTCGGCCATGGCCATTGCCGTGAACGCGCCGATGTATTTGCCAAGGAATCTGGCGATGAAGTAAAGCAGGACCAGTCCAAGTGCCTGCATGACCAGCGAGAAGTCCAGCTTCATACCGGCGAACGTATAGAACGCGGCGAACAGCACGCCGCCGATGGACTTCAAGTAGGCTTCTGTCGAACGCACCGTGTCGTGCCGTAAGTTCGAAACCATGATGCCGGCAAACGTGCATGACAGAATGCCCGAGACATGGAAGCCCACAGCTCCGCCCCAAGCACCCAGGATCACTGCGACCATGGTCGGTCCCAAGAAAGCCGGGCCCACGACGGTGCGAGTCAAGAACAACGCAATGATTGCACTCAGCGTGCCGACCATAAACGTCAGCCCAAACTCGCGAGCCACATTTAGGAATGCGTTCGACCATGTCGTGTGCCACGCGTCTTCTACGCCGGCTTCTCTCGCTAGGTAGGACGTGACGAAGGCAAACGCGCCGACGGCAACCATGTCGATCAGTGCGACGGCCGCTACCAAGGTGCGCGTCAGGATGCCTCGTGCACGTGCTTCCTGGACAACTAAGACCGTCGTGCCAGGCGCGCCTGCAATGGCGACGGCGGCCAAGATCATAGCCGCACGTATGTTCATTTGATCGGGATCAATCCAACCGCCGATCAGCAGCATCGCCACGACAACGATAGACGGTGTGACGAGTGCTTCGCCAAGCAGCAGCATGCTAAGCCGCTTACCCGCATTCCGCAGGCTGGCAAAGTGCAACGCCGCGCCGACGGTGAAGGCAATGTAGCCCAAGACAAAGTTCATATATGGCGCGAACGCCGCGACCGTATTAATGGTCTCGCCAGGATTCGCCGGGTCGGGAAGATGTGTGGAGAGTCCCGTGATGAACGAGTGATGGTCTTGCGTGGCTCGTATAAGGATTCCTGTAAAAATCCAGCCGGTGACCTTCGGTAGTTTGAGACGCCCGATCAGCTCGCCACCGATGATTCCGGCAACCAGCACTAGGGCAAGATGCCACAGCGTATCAGTGGGAGTAAAATCCAACGGCATTTGTCACAGCCAATCTTCGTGAGCATTGCAGGGCATGGGATGCCTTCCAGATTCTCGCGCGAAGTGCAGATCCAAATGGCTCACTGCATAGCGTGAAAGTGGAACCCAGTCTGGCGAAGATTATAAGCGATTAGGTTTGACAGCAAACGTCAGTGTGTGCTCACCCGAAATTACAATAGCGAGAGCTGCTTGCTAGCCATTTCCCAGGACCATCGTCTGGTGGTGTGAGTCACATCAGACGGTTGGGTTCGTCGCGGCAGAGATTGGGCTTTCGGCCGCAATAGGAGGGCGGCCCACGGGCAGTTTTTGCAATATCCGCTTGGATGCGAACTCGGCTGAGGGCTCGTCCAGTGTTCAGTTGGGAAGACGTCTAGAGCCGTTTGCTAAGCCGTTTGCTGGGGCGGCAACCGGGTGCCCCTAGACGACCAACAGTGGACAGAGTGCGGCTGTGTGACGCTGGACCCCACGTTTGATAGGACAGTGATTCGTGAACCGCCAGGTTTGGTGCACTGGAAGATCGGCTATCGACCAAGACTTCTGCGACATGGTACGATAGCCCGAATCGACTCCTCGACGAACCTAGCCATGACAAAGCGACTATTTATTGAAACCGTCGGCTGCCAAATGAACATTCTCGATAGCGAGATGGTCGTGGCCAGTTTGCGTCAACGCGGATACGAACTGACCGGCGAGCCCAAAGAAGCGGACGCGATTCTCTTCAATACTTGTAGTGTGCGAGAGCACGCCGAAGAGAAGGTCTACAGTTCACTGGGCAAATTAAAGCGATTGAAGGAACGCAATCCGGAAAAGATCATTGGTGTCATCGGGTGCATGGCACAGAATCACCAAAAGCAAGTCTTTGATCGCGCTCCTTACGTTGACATGGTGGTCGGCCCGGGCCAGTTGCATCAAATACCACAGTTGTTGGAAAACGTTTCCAATGGCGATGGGCGACAGGTTGAAGTCAGCCTGGGGCGACGAGACGGTTCGCTGGATCAAATCAAACGCAGCCACGAAACGTTCGATCCACTTCGTGACTTAGAAATGCGTCCGACGCCGCATCAAGCGTATGTTCGTATTCAAATCGGATGCGACAAATTCTGTACCTACTGCATCGTGCCAATGGTTCGCGGCCCCGAGCAAGGGCGTCCGCCGGCCGAGATCGTTCAAGAAGCAAAGGTTGTCGCAGAGCAAGGTTGCTTGGAAGTCATTCTTCTTGGCCAGACGGTCAACAGTTATCGCTACACAGATGGCGATGGCAACACGACTCGCTTGTCTGATCTGTTGCGTGAGTTGCATGAGATCGAAGGCCTGAAACGCTTGAAGTTTGTCACCAGTTACCCCAAGGATATGACTCCTGATTTGCTGGAGACTGTGGCAGAACTTCCAAAGTGTTCTCCGTACCTCCATGTGCCGGCGCAAAGTGGTTCCAACGCAGTCTTGGATCGTATGAAACGTGGTTACACCGTCGAAGATTATCGCGACATGATGACGCGGATTCGCGAAACGGTGCCGGGCTATGCTGTGTCCAGCGACTTCATTGTTGGCTTCAGCGGAGAAACTGACGCAGACTTCCAGCAGACCGTTGATCTGGTAGAGGAATGCCGTTTTAAGAACAGCTTTATTTTCAAGTACAGTGTTCGACCTGGAACGAAAGGCGCCGAACAACTGCCTGACGACATTCCGGATGCTGTGAAGAAGGAACGCAATCAGATCCTGCTGCAGGTGCAAAATCGAATCAGCCAAGAAGACAACGAAAAGTTCATGGGCGAGAAAGTCGACGTGCTTGTGGAAGGCCCGAGCAAGTTGGGCCGTAACGCTCCTGAAGAGCAAATGGTTGTTCAGATGGTTGGTCGAACGCACTGTGACCGCATCGTTGTCTTCGAAGGCAACCGACGGCAGGCCGGCCAGATGTTACCCGTGGCCATACATGACGCAAGTTCGCACACGCTGTTTGGTAGCGTCGTAACCGAACACGAAGTGACATCGGCAGTCTATACTTTGGGGTAAGCTGTGCCTGGCGATGCAGTGGCCAGTTTCCTTTGTTATTCGCATTGAGCCGTGGACACGTTCGCTTGCACTGGCAACTGCAAGACACCTCTATCCAACTACCTGTAACACACCGTTGAGGAATCAGCATGCCGAAAGCAACCTGGAATGGTAAAGTCATCGCAGAGAGCGCAGCGACGGAAGTCGTGGAAGGTAATCACTACTTCCCAGCAGACTCCATCAACCGCGAGTTCTTCGAAGAGTGTGATCAGACCAGCGTCTGTGGTTGGAAGGGCACGGCTAACTACTACACCATCGTCGTTGACGGTTCGCGGAATGAAGGTGCTGCGTGGTACTACGCTGATCCGAAACCCGAGGCAAAGAACATCTCTGGCATGATCGCATTTTGGAAAGGCGTCGAAGTCAGTTAGCACGGGCCAAGGCGGCAGGCTACAGTACCTACGCATGGAAATGCATTTCGAACGCAGCCGTAATGGCCTAGTTGATGGACGTAGAACGACTCTTAAAGTTACTTGACGATCCTGCTGCTGCCAGTGAATGGATGTTGTCGATCGGCTTGCGTGATGCTCGTGCCGGTCATCAACACCTGCTCTCGATGGCCGGACAGGGCCTAACGCTCGACCTGCTATGCGTCCTTTGTCAGCAGCTCACTGATTTGGTACCTACGCTTGGGGACCCAGATCTTGCCCTGGCCACGTTGGTGCGATTCGTCGCTGCTTCGCGAAATCCGCTTTCGTTTGGTTCGCTAATCGAACAAGACGAACAAGCACTGCCGCCGTTGTTGCAACTGTTTTCCGCCAGCCCGATGCTGGGCGATTTGCTGGTTGCCGACCCAGCTTCTTATGATCTGTTGCGATTGACGGAAGGTGAGCCGGTTGAGCGAGCCGCTTTGGTGGACGAGCTTTGTACCGAGGTTGCCAAGCTGAACAATGCTCGTGATGTGATGCTTGGCCTGCGAATGTTCAAACGTCGCGAGGTGCTGCGGATTGCGTACGGCGATATCGTCGGGAAGCAGTCGGCGGATGTCGTGGCGACGCAGCTTTCGTTTCTCGCCGACGCGATTTGCGAGTCCGCGCTGGCACATGCAATTCAGACACGCACTGCGAAACGAGGAGTACCGCGAGATCGAAATGGTCAGCCTGTAAGGTTCGCCGTCGTGGGTCTGCGGCGGCTTGGCGGAAACGAAATGGACTACGGTTCCGCGTTGAAACTGTTGTTCGTCTACGAATCAGCTGGCCGTACCGATGGCGAACGGTCGGTCGACAACGCTGAATTCTTCGAAAAGGTCTGTGCTCAGTTCGTGGAGTTGTTGCAGGAGGCGACAGACCTTGGATTCGCGTACGAGGTGGATGTCGAGCAGACTCCAGCGGCGAAACAGCAGCGTTGGGCGTTGAGTAAGCGAGAGACCATCAACCACTTTGACACGCGTGGCAGAACGTGGGAGCGCCAAGCATTGGTGAAGGCGCGACCTGTCGCTGGTAGCCAGAGTCTTGGGTTAGAAGTGTTGGACGCTCTGCAGCCATGGGTGTATCGACGGTATCTCAGCCGCGCGGACATTACGGGCATTCGAGCACTGAAGCGACGACTTGAACGACGCACGGATCGCAAAGGGTCGGCTGTTTCGGACGTGGAAGGTGGAGTACTGGATCTGGAGTTTACGGTTCAGTACTTGCAGTTGATTACCGGCGGCGACAACCGTGAGGTGCGTGTCGGCAATACGCTGAGAGCGATAGAACAGCTGGAGCAGGCCAGTTCTTTGACTTCGTTTGAATCGCGAACGTTGCGTGCAAATTACGATTGGCTTCGCCGTGTTGAGCATCGTTTGGAGATCATGCACGACCTGAAGGACAACGCATTGCCTACTGACGACCGCGCATTGCGGAAGTTGGCCTTGCGATGTGGCTACGACGAGTCGCCCCAAGAATCGTTGGCGATTCAGTTCCGCGATGACTACGAAGCACGCTTGAATGAAAACAAGCAGATAATTGGCCGCGTGCTGAACGAAACGGTACCGACCGATCAGGCTTCTACGGCCGAAGCTGATCTGGTTCTGGATCACAAGCCAGAAGCATCAACGATTCGAGAGGTTCTGCAGCCTTACCGTTTCCGCGACCTCACTGATGCGCATCACAATTTGTCCGCGTTGGCCGTAGAACGCATTCCGTTTCTTTCAACACGTCGATGTCGTCACTTTCTGTCGTTAATCGCGAAGCCATTATTGAAAGCGATTTCGGAGACTCCTTCACCAGACGCAACGCTGGCTAATTTGAACCGTGTCAGTGATTCGTTGGGCGGCAAAGGCGTATTGTGGGAGCTGTTTCATCTGAACCCGCCCTCGCTGGACTTGTATGTTCGACTTTGTTCATCCAGTCCCTACCTCACTTCGATCCTGACGCTCTATCCCGGCATGATCGATGAGTTGCTAGATTCGTTGGTGCTCGCTGAATTGCCTTCGCTGGGTGAACTGCAGAATTCCTTGAACGAACTGTGCGGCAAAGTGGATGACATCGATCCCGTACTGCACAGTTTCAAGAACACACAGCATCTGAATGTCGGCGTTCGAGAGTTGCTGGGCAAATCGGACATACGAGATTCTATGGCGACGCTGGCTGATGTGGGCGAGTCGTGTCTGCAACAGATTGTTCAAAAGCAACACAAGAATCTCATTCGAAAGTTTGGCCAGCCGCGGTTTGGTAGCTCGGACAATTCGTGCGAGGCGGTATTCCTGGCAATGGCCAAATTCGGCGGACGCGAACCGAACTACCACAGTGATGTGGACGTCATGACGCTCTTTGAATCGGACGGAAACACGGTGCATCCGCCCACGATTCGAGGTCGCGATACGACGACCAATCAGCACTTCTTCAGCGAATTGGGGCAACGCGTCATTAAGACGCTAAGCGAAAATACCCCGCACGGACGACTGTACGATTCGGATTCTCGGTTACGGCCACTGGGGCCATCTGGGCCTGTCGCTGTATCGCTCAATGCATTCCGTGACTACTACATGCGTGGTTCGCACACGTTCTCCGACATGCGGATGCTGTGTCAGGCTCGCCCGGTTTTTGGGTCGGAGATGATTCGCTCACGCACAACAGATGTTTTGCGAGAGATTCTCACCGGGGCAACCGTCACGGAACTGGACGGCCCGAGCGTAAAGTCGGCGCGGTTGACGCTGCAGGGAACGGCCGGACCGAGAAACTTGAAACGCGGTTTGGGCGGCACCATTGATATTGAGTTCATTGTTCAAGTGCTGCAGTTGCGAAATGCTGCTTTGAAACCGGATGTTTTGCATCCGAACATTCCAACGTCGCTAGAGCGACTTCGTGATCATGGATTGCTCGACAAGGACGTCGCGGAATCGTTGATTGAATCGTATCTCTTCTTGCGACGGGTGGAGGCTCATCTGCGTCTGCTCAATACAACGGCGCGGCACGATTTGCCTCGCGAAGCAGGTGAGCTTTCGAAGCTCGCGTACTTGCTTCGTTACTCGCGACCGTCCGAATTGGAAGCAGACTGTACGCGTCACGCCAAGCAGAATCGACGCTACTTTGAAGATCTAGTTTGCAAGTGAGTTTCGCGTTTGGCTATGCCGCGACGAAGTCCTGCACAAAATCGTTGGCTGGCGAACTGAGCAACTGATCCGAAGTGTCGAATTGTTGGATGCGTCCATCGTGCATGACTGCGATGCGATCGCCCAACTGCAAGGCTTCTTGGATATCGTGTGTGACGAACAACCATGTTGCCTCCGAATTCTTGCGAATGGTCAGTAGGTCGTCTCGTAGTTGACGTTTTAGATGAGCGTCTAGGTTCGAAAACGGTTCGTCCAGCAAGAACACTTTCGGCTTCCGCACGAGTGCACGCCCCAAGGCAACGCGTTGTCGCTGGCCACCGGACAGTGTTGCAGGCATTCGGTCCATCATGTCGGCAATGCCAAGCTGCTCGGCAGTGGCACTCACCAGAACCTCGATTTCGTCACTTGTCTGGTTGCGCATGCGTAGCGGAAACGAAAGATTTTCTTGAACCGTCATATGCGGATACACAGACTCACCCTGAAAGACCATGGCGCAATTGCGGTCTTTGGGAGCGACGTTGCTCAATTCCCGCCCGTCAATGGAAACGGTGCCCTGATCGGCGGCTTCGAGACCGGCAACGATGCGGAGTAACGTCGTCTTGCCACACCCCGATGGACCGACCAATGAAACGAACTCATTGGCCTGGGTTCGCAGGCAAACATCCTGCAAAACGGCTGTCTTTTGAAATCGCTTGCTAAGGTCTTGGACGACGAGTTCTGACATCGGATTCTAAACGTCTTTCGATATTTTGGCTTCCAGCATGTGCTGACGGAGATCTATGGATTGCGAGCTTACCATTTTCCTAACCGTCGAACTCACTACCGAAGAGTTCGCGCCGGGGTGCGACGGTGGCGGACGAGAATGCGATCTTGTTCTACTCAAGCGTAGCGAACTTCGCCACAATAGCTCAAGCGAAAGTGTTCCCACCTCACCCGCCTTCCCTCCTGCCCGGCGTTTCCAATGAATACGTTAAATCCCTCACGCGTTGGCCCTGTATTGACCATGTTACTTGCTGGGATGGCCGGCGGTATGGCATGGGGCATTCGCGGTCAGTACGGACACCAAACCGGAGCGATGATTGCTGGGGTGCTCGTTGGTTTTACCGTAATTGTCTTGCTGGGGCGTCATCTTTCGTCGCTCACGTCCGCTCGAGCCGTCGCGATGTTCGCCTTGGGCGTATCCGTCGGAGGCAGCATGACGTACGGGCAGACGGTGGGGCTGACGCACGACGGCGTCTTTGTTGGCAACAACGAGGCTTATCAGTGGGGAAT
>CAYQMZ010000301.1:5452-8476 GCA_964418725.1 uncultured Pirellulaceae bacterium | reverse complement strand
CAAGCAGGAGGGTGAACTGGTGGGCAGTTGGAATTCTCGAGACGATCGCAACTCACCCTCCCTTTCCGAGCTCCGCGAGGAATTCTGGGAGGGTCGAGCCAAAGCGAGGGGAGGGGCGCTGTCCAACCGAGCTACGTGGATTTTCTTGTCAGCATTTTTGAGCTTGGATGAGCCCACTCCGCCGTGCTGAATTCGAGACTCCCTCTGCAGAGGCAATTTTCAGCAGTCTAGGAAAAGCTGGAAAAAGAGGTGCATGGCGGGCGCCGTCACGCTTCACCAAATTGGTAGATCTTCACTATTTTGGTGAGGCGGGAATCAAGGTGAGGCGGGAAGGCATAAGTCGTTTTCTGTAAACGACTTACGAATTGCAACCCCAGTTTTGATTGGCTGCGTGAAGTCAGCCGTTTGTCGTAAGCCATTGTGTGGAAATGACTTGCGTTGTTACCGGCAGTGCTATCACCGATTTGGTGAAAGCCTTCCAGGACGCAAAAACTGTCAAGCAACCTGATCGCGTGAGCGCCGCTGCGCAAGTTGTTTTCTCGTAAGTGCTTACAGCAACGATGTTGTGCAACTTGGACACGAAATTCCGGTTGTGCGGTTTGGTCCGGTCATTGCCTTTGTATCGGTCGAAAGCGTCCGACAGATCGGTCGCAAAACTGAATTTCGCATCAGACATTAAGGGGATGGCTAATGGGTGCCAAAGATTACGACTTCGCTGACATGCTTCCAGAGTACCGTGACAACAGCCAGGTAAAGTTCAAGTCAAAGAGCCGGGACAAAACGCGTAAGCGTCGATCAACTCCGACCTCGAAGGCTGGCCCAGGCGGCATCCGTCAACGGCGGAACAAGCACATGAAGTGGTAGACGGCACCCGACTCAGGCTGATCCTCCCAATGACGCGAATGTCCCTGAAGGGGGAGGGTAACTGATGACTAACAGGAATCGAGGAATCCTGTCGGGCGTCAAGTGTTGGTTTTCACTGTTGAGTGATTGGGACCCAGAGCTGTCTCCGCGAGACGAGCGAATGGGAACGCCCAATCCGACGCAGCCACCAAGACCGGTCGCTCAAACAACACGGCAGGCAAGGCCAAGAGTTTACTCGAACGCTGAGCCAAACGCTGTGATCACCATCAGGTGATTTCCGACTGAAAAAGAGACGCCCGGTTCGAAGAGCCGGGCTCTTTTTTTGCGCTCACCGTAACGTGGCAATTCAATCGGCCACGAGTGTTGACTAGGTCGTTGCCGATCTACTGCATGAGAATCAGCGGGCTAAGGCTTGCCAATCGAAGCGACCCACAGTGCCAGTACGATCACGCCGCAGCAGGCAGCGAGTGTCACAAAGCCACCCACGACATCCATTCTGGACGGGCGCTCCAATTCAAAGTCCGAATTTGGAATCAGCTTTCTCTGCTCGAAGGGTTCGTAGCTCTCGAATGCCCTTTCCAGGTTTTGTTGGTCGAGATCAACGTCTGGCTCAACCGGCGTTTTCATCTTCGCATAGTGCCGATCCAAGACTTGCTTGTCGTTTCGTTTAGTTACCAAGCTGAGTGCGATCATCAGCGCGAACGGAAGCACGATCTTTAGCGGCAACTCCAACGTATCGAGCATCGCCGAGCTGTATTGCGTTAAGTCCGTAACGGGCTTGTAGAGAAGATAGTCGAGTCGCAAGTTTCCGTTGCCCTTGAAGTTGGTTCCGTCAGGATACTCAAGCACCTGACGGGTCGTGCGTTCGTTGACTTGCTCGACATCTCCCACAGGCAGTGGTTTGACAGGGGTTCCATCGGTGTCCGTCGCTGAGATTCCTTCGGACCAAAAGATCGCTTTGCCACCGGTCACTTTCTTTTCGCTGATCGTGTCGCCTAGCTGCAAGGCGGTTGGAGCCTCGCCAGTGCCCGGTTCGCGTTGCCACTCGGCAATTTCCATTTTTCGGCGGGCGATGTCGCTGGGGGCTGCCTTTCGCGTCGTAGTGGTTTCCACGATCTGATTCCGGCTCAGCAATGACTCCTTCGTTCGTAAATCCATCATGTCCGGCAGGGCGTAAGGCAGAACGAAAAAGGCCAACGTTACGAAACCAATGGTCATCCAAGCCGCGGTGGTCGTGGCCCGTCGCCAGAACAAACCGGTCCAAAAGACTGCTGCAAAGAGAATGGGAAAGACCCAAGTGACTTGTAATTGCTTGAACACATTCATGGAGAATAGGGAGATTAGAATCGCCCCGGCGACCACCAAGGCCCCCGTAATTCTGGCTACCAGCAGGCACTCGGACTCGCTGGCTTTCGTGTTCACAAATGGCACGTAGGCATTGCGGACGACTAGGGCAGACGACACGAGCATGTACGCATCGACGCTACTCATCAGTGCAGCTAGAAGACAGGCCAGCATCAGCCCCGTTAGCCCCGGCCCCAACAATTCCCGCGATGCCACGCCCCACGTTCTATCAGGGTCCGCAATCAGCTCAGGACTGTCGGCGAACAAGGCCAGTGCAACCAGCGAGGCAACGACCCAGCCGATCGTACAAAGTCGTTTCAGCAGGTTGCCTGTTACCAGGCCTACTCGCGCATTGGTTTCTGTCTTCGCCGAGCCTCCGCCGGTCACCATCATGTGCGGCGTAACCACAATGCCAACTAGATTGATTGCCACGACTGCCAGGATACGGTACAGCGGAAACTCGCTGGCATCGTTGCCGACGATCTGAAAATGCTCGGGAGGCAATTGCTCATGCAGAATTCGAAAGCCATCGACCATCGTGTGCGTTTGGGGATCTCCGAACTTTTCAATCACTGCGTTTAGGCCGAACGGAATCAAAATGACTGACAGCAAAATGATGCAGAGCCCTTGGATTAGGTCCGTGTAGTAGGCCGCCTGCAGACCGCCGGCCAGTCCGTAGATGAGCACGACGAGGCCGATGAACGGCACGAGCACGTACTCAAGTGCGACGGCATTGCCAAAGACGGATACGGTTTCAAAGCCGATGAGGGAGGCGGCGATCTTGCCAATCGCGGAAAAAGCCATGCCGCTGTAGAT
>CAYQMZ010000301.1:0-5442 GCA_964418725.1 uncultured Pirellulaceae bacterium | reverse complement strand
ATGTAGTAGAGCACGCCGAACAATGCATACGCCGCACCCATCGCACGAGATTCGTATCGTTCGACAAACCAATCGCCCAGCGTCAGCAATCGCATGCGGCGGTACCAGACACCAGAAAACCAATAGATTGGCGTAACGAACAGCCAATACATGACACTCCACATGCCACTCATGCCGCTGGTGAACGTGGTTCGCGCGGTGGTGATGGGGCCACTGGCGTTTGTGCCGGCACCAAACGCGGCAAACGTCTGCATCAGCTTGCCAAAGCCGCGGCCACCCATGAAGAAGTCTTCTTGGCCTTTGATGCGAGTCATCGACCAAAAACCGATTCCCGCCATTACCCCGAAGTAAACGACAAGCACCAAGTAATCCAAGACGTGCATTTAACAGCCCCTGCCCTCGCGGTGTTGGAAAGGGCCGAATTCTAACGCAAATAGCGACTTCGGTGGCACTTCGCTTTCGTGTCGCGGGGGCCACTTTCAAGAATTGCTTGACACGCAGTTTCCTGCTGTGCTAGTGTACCACCTAACTAGTACACAGGAGCATGTGATGCGACTGCAAATCGATTCGGCCAACGGCCTGCCCATCTATGAGCAGGTTGTTAGGCAACTGAAGTTCGCCGTTGCCAGTGGAAAACTGCGGCGAAGCGAACTGGTTCCATCCGTTCGCGAGCTTTCCAAACAGCTTGCGATCAATCCCAACACCGTTGCTCGTGCATACCGGCAATTGCAGGACGAAGACGTGCTGGAAACAGTGCGTGGTCTTGGCATGCAGGTGATGTCCGGAGCAGAGAAGAGGTGCCGCGCGGAGCGTAAAAAGCTGATTGCCGCGCGGTTAAAAGCGGTGCTCGACGAGGCGAGGCAAAGCGGGCTTCTGCGTGAGGAAGTCCGTGGCCTCGTTGAGAAAGAACTGTCCAGTTTCCCAGAGCATGAGGAGTCTCAAGATGCGTAAGAGCTTTAGTGATTCAGTGAGCGAACCAGGGATGAGCCAATTTGAGACAGACGCCCCCGTGATTCGATTCGACAGGGTGATACGCCAATTCGGCCAGCATCGAGCACTTGATGACGTCTCCTACGATGTGCCACGTGGTGTTGTGTTCGCGCTATTGGGTGAAAACGGTGCTGGTAAAACTACATCCATCAAGACGATCCTGGGAATGAGCACGCCCGACGCGGGCAAAGTCTCGGTGTTGGAAATGCAGCCCTCCTGGCACAGTTTCGAGATTCGACGAAAGATTGGCTACGTGCCGGAGCAGCCGTCGTTGTATGACTGGATGACGGTTGGAGAAGCAGGTTGGTTTGCGGCTGGCTTCTATCCGTCCGGATACCAGGTCGAATACGAAAGACTTGCCAAGACCTTCGACTTGTCGCTCACGCAGAAGATCAAGAATCTGTCGAAAGGTATGCGTGCCAAGGTCGTTCTGGCACTCGCGATGGCGCACCGGCCGCCGCTACTGATTCTAGATGAACCGACTTCCGGACTGGATACGTTGGTTCGTCGCGAGTTCCTGGAGAGCATGGTCGACATGACTGCCTCCGGCCAAACCGTTTACTTGTCGAGCCATCAAATCCCTGAGGTCGAACGTGTCGCTGACATCGTGGCGATCATGAAGAAAGGCAAATTGCTGTTGGTCGAAGAGTTGTCGCAGCTCAAGGATAGCTGTCGCGAGGTAATCGTTACCTTTGAAGACAACGTGAACGTGGCAGCCGTACCGGGACGCGTGGTCAATATGTCGGTCCAAGGCAGGCAGTGCATCTGCTTGGTCCGCACAACCGAAGAAGAACCGTTCTATCAGCTTCAAAGTCGATCGGACGTTCGCACGGTCGACGTAAGGCGACCATCGCTGGAAGACATCTTCGTTGCCTATATGCAATCAGATTCGGCCCAGCAGGAAACTCCCATGATTGCGGAACAATCGGAGGTGGTGCGATGATGGACGCGAACACACTAAGCTGGAAACACATCCGTCGGATTGCGTGGAAAGACTACCGTCGCATTTCCGGGCTAGGCTATGCCCTGTTGGCCTTTTGGGGCATCTGTTTCCTGTACGTCACCTGGACCAGTTTTTATTCCGGCAACTTCCGGATGCCGTGGTCGCTCTACGACGTCTGTCTGGCGATCGCATGCACGGCTGTGATTTACGCGATCGGATGGTCTGGGATTACCTTCGCATCTGAACATGAGGACAAGACGTACCCTTACCTGACAACGTTGCCCTTGTCCGGCAAGTCCGTGTTCTACGGGAAACTGTTTTTTGGGCTGTCGAGTACCGTTGTGCTGGGGCTCTCGCTGTGCGCAATAGCGGGCATGCACTTTGCAATAATGCATTTCAAGGGCGGCGGTTTTTCACCAAGTTTGGCTCCGAAAACGATATTTGGAGCCTTGGTCATTTCAATCTCTGCGATCCCGATGGGGCTTGTAGCGGGAATGATTTGTTCGATGGGAATCAAGCGACCGTTGTTGGCGATGACGGTAACGGCAGTTGTATTCTCCTGCCTAGTCATGCTTGGCATGATCTTTGTTGGTGCATTGACTGACGGTTTTCGAGATGAAGATCGAACGTTCTATATTCCGGTCATGTTTGGGGCAATCGCCGGCATCCTTTGGGTCATCGCCAGGGCTATGGCACCGAGATGGCTAAAGACTGGCTCGCAATACGGCGTTGCAACAACATCGCTTGCGGAAGGTGATGTTACTAGCAAAAAGCGACACGATATTCGGCGTCTGTTTTGGCTGCACACAAAGCAGAGTCTTAAGTTGTGCTTGGCACTTGGCGTCGCCGGTTGTTGCTGTGCGGCATTTCCGGCCGAGGTAGGTTTGTTTCTCGCCTGTGTCGTGACTGGGGTGTTGGGAATCCTGACGTTCCGTCCAGAACAGTACGAGAGTCGCTTTCGACTGTTGTCGCAGTTTGGTGTTAGTCCGCATTGGTATTGGATTAGTCGGCTGCTACTTCCTGGCATCGCTGCGGCAGTGATTGGGGTTACGCTTTGCCTATGTACGAACATTCGCATTGGCCGCGGTTCAGATCTGATTGCGCTGTTTTGTGGCTGCTTCGCCATCTTTTCACTTGGTCAGTTCTTTTCGCTTGCTTGCAAGAGTTCAGTGATCGCCACTGCATTGACCCTGGCTACTTCGATTTTCGCGTTTGGATTCGTTCTGTATGGAGCCACGGTTGAGTTGCCGATTGCGTTTCCGATAGCGATTGCGACGACTCCATTGCTCGCCAGCTATCTTCGCGTTCCTCGCTGGTTCCGCGAAACGGGCAGTTGGAGGCAATGGGTTGTTCCAGCGATACCAGTCGGCTTGTTACTGGTTTTGGTGACGCTGGGAACTGTCATGTATCGCGTCTATGAGGTTCCCAGTTTTCCTTTGCCGACCGACATTACTGAGTTTAATGCCGTTCGACCAACCAAAGCTGATTTTGAAGCTCAAGAAGAATATCGAAAGGTCTTTCGGCGCATTGATGGCGAGCTGAAGACTTATCAACATCTCAACGGCTTGGTGGCCAGAATGCCGACATATGAGTTCTTTCAGGATGCGGAGTTCGTGGCCAGTGCGCTCGCATTGGCAAGCAATGGCGACGGCATCATGCCTGGTTCCATTTGGGATAAGACCAAGCATCTTCCGGCGCTGGACGGACTGGCCGCGTTGTTCCTGAAAAAAGCTGAGTTGGAGCAGGAGGCTGGTAGTCTGAGCAAAGCATGGGATTACTATGCCGCGGCGCTGAACGTGGCGGCGTTGCGCAACGACGGATATTCTGGCATCGCCGGTGCGCAAGCTGCGCACGTAATCGAAAAAGGCGTCTACGATCGGATCGTTCGCTGGGCTGCACTCGAAGATCAAGATCCAGTAATGGTGTCAAATGCCGCTCGATTCGTCGCCAAGCATCAGAAAACGGATACGACTTGGCAACGCGTGTTGGCAGGCGACTATCACTTTATCGCAATGCATCAGTTCGACTCGCGATTGTCGCGTTCGACGGTGGGATACCCGAAAATGTTGGCCGCATTTCACTCGTTAGCCCCGTGGGAGCGTGATCGAAAGGTGAGGCTTACCAATTTGTGGTTTGCTCGGTGCTACAACGAAACCGCGATGATCCTCGAGGGAGAGCCTCCCTATGACATCGACAGGATGAAACAAGTGGCGTCTAACCAAGAGCTCGGTAGGCTCGACAGAACGACTTGGGGAGGTTCCTCGTTTCAACGCGACGGCCAATACTTTGCAGCAACCTTCGTCGAAGCAAATTGGTCGCGAGTTGAAGTTGGACTTCAGCTGGCGATGTTAGCGTATCGGGCAGGATACGGTGAATATCCCGCGAGTGTAGATCAGATTCAGATCGAAGGCGTGACTGTCCCAAGTAACGCATCCATTGCACAGTATTTCGTGAATGACCAACCTCGAATACATATGACTCTTGGCGATCGCCAGATTCCACTGGCATTCGACCTTGAATCTTCTCTGAATCGTATGGCCGTCGCTGCTGCGGCCGAGGTTCAAAATCAACACTTAGCGCTCGATTCCTGGGGAAGTTCGCCGCTCGGGGCGTCGCCACAGGTTGATTTGGCAGTAGTGCAGGGAGAAACGGGCAGCGCACCGATTCAGCTCGCTCCTGCGGCTTCCGCAGCGATACGAGCGGTAGCCAAGTCGTCTGTTGATGTGTTTGGTGGCGGCGGCTACGGAGATCCCTTCGAGATGGGGGCTTCGGCAGAACTTAGCGATCGCGACGTAGCCTATCAGCGAAGCATCGCTGAAGTCGCGCCGGAGCAGACGAAAGAGATTGTTCGGAAGGTCCTGAGCGACGGCACGCCCGAGCAGCAGGTCGGATTCATCTCTCGCATGTCCAACATCGAATCCAGTTGGATTGAGGACTTTGTGCCGGAAATGAAGTCTCTGCTTGATTCCAAATCTCCGGTCGTCGCAAGTACGGCTGCGAGGTCTGTTGCAGATTGGTTGGGTGAACGACAAGCAGACGAAGAGGGATTCGGTGGCGGCGGCTACGGAGATGGTGAAGTAGTAGAAGAATCCACCGCTGATCTGGAGGCTGCCTTTGAAGATCACATATCGATGGCCAGTGAATCGACGGTCGCTCCGATAGGAGTTCCCGTCAAAAACCATGCGAACGGACACTATTACGAGGTCGTTTCGCTTGGCGACGAATGGGACCTGGAGGAGAACGACTGGCGGGGTTCTCGTCGAACCGTCGCTGCCAGAAAGTTCCGTGGTATGTCCGGGCACCTCGTCACGATCACGTCGATGCAGGAACGCGACTTCGTTGTGCAGATGGCATCGATTGCTTTGTTACATCAAGAGTCGGAACAGGCATGGACTGCCGCTGCGTACAACGACATTGATGGAGTTTGGCAGTGGGGTGACGGTCCAGAAAAAGGCACCGACATAGATATCCTGGACGAGGCTGGAAGCTATTACTTTGCGATGAATCTC
>CAYQMZ010000300.1:0-8485 GCA_964418725.1 uncultured Pirellulaceae bacterium | reverse complement strand
AGAAAATGAAGCCTGGCGACAGCAAGCGTGCCTCGGTGTTGCAACGTGACCACAGCAAGTTGATGGCGAGATTTCAGCGAATTCCAAACGCGACGACAGAACAGTACAAGTATGTCGCTCAGCGGATGGAACGTATTGGAATGCAAATCAAAGTGAAGGCCGGTCGGAATACCGGATCGGCATCCGTTGCAACTGCCAACGCAGAATCCGCGAATACCAGCACTCCTGTGACTTCTGTCTTACGGACGAAGCAAACGCAAGCAGCGAACGTGTCGAGTGCTGAGGTCGCAAAGCCGCATCGCAACCTTTATACACTGCTGCCTCGGATAGCTTCGCTCGAAAAAGAACTCGGTGCGTTGAAGGAAGGCCAGCCAATCAACAGGACGCAGTCGACTTACGAGAACATCTTCAAATACTTCAAGTACATTCCATCTAGCAAACATCCGGACTACGTTTCGATCCGAACGCGATTGCAGAAGGTCGAGCAATCGCTGTCGGCACTCCGGCCGGATCTGAACATGACTGCCGAGGAAATGAATGCGTTCTTGGATCGTGTTGAGAAGAAGTACGGCAATCGTGACAGCATCATGCCTTCGGCTCATCGAATGATGTTGAAGAATCGGGAGTTGACTGCGGACGAAGTCGACGAGTTCTTGCAAAAGATGAAGTCGCTCGGACAATCCATCGAGCGTGACGCCCCCGTGCTACAAAAGATCTATACGCTAACTGGCAGAGGCCAGCGTTGGGTCAACTGGATGCAAACCGGTTCGATCGACGAACTGAAGCAGCAGGTCAGTTTGCTGACGAAGAATATCAACACGGAAGTTGATAACGCGATTCGTGATGCCAGGGGCAAGAGCCAGCTTGGCCCTGTGAAGGCCCCGTATGCATTCAAGGGCGACGCGCGAGAAAAGAACTTGGCCAAGTATCAGAAAACCGTCAGAACGATGGAGCAGGCTTCGAGACTTGCAAAAGGCATGGGGATCGAAAACCCTTGGCGATCGCGCCAAACCGAATTGGAGCGGTTGATCGCCAGTTACAGTAAGAAGGCTGGTGCAGTTGCAACTGGGGTCCAATTGCCCAAAGAAGTCGGGACACCTGAGTTGCGACAAGTTGCTGAAGAAGTCCTTAGTCGAAAAAAGTATGGTGTTGGAAAGTGGATCAAGTTGATCGTGAATTCCACGCCACGCGATCTCAACCGCGACGAGATCAAACAGTTCAATGGTGACTTTGAACGTGTTGTACGCCAATGGCAAGAATTCCAAGTGACAACAGTCGAGTCGGAGAATGGAAAGCACTACCTGTACTACAACAACTTGGCCAAGTTCAGTCGTGCTCCTCGGACCACACCCGTGAATGTCTGGATTTTGAAGAAGCGAGTCAAAGGTACGGAGGTCGACGTTGAAAAGCTGAAATAGTCTTAAGCCACCAATTCTGTTACTTGCGAACCTCGCTGCCCACGACATTCGGGTTGCGAGGTTTCGTTCGGCTATTGCCATTGATGATGAGCTAACCGAGAACAAAGAAATGAAAGCACACAACGACTCGATTCAGTTGCTCAATCGCTGGAAGTCTGGCGACGAACAGGCCGCGGCGGAATTGTTCGACCGATACGTTTCGCGGCTCGTTGCTTTGGCCGGTAGCCGCCTCTCGGAAGCCTTGCGGCGTCGCGTCGAAGCTGAAGATATCGTCCAGTCAGCTTGTCGCAGCTTCTTTCGCAACGCAGCCGAAGATCGCTATACCGTGGACAACTCTGGGCAGTTGTGGGGACTGCTTGCCGCCATCACGATCAACAAAGTGCGTACCCACGCGAAGTATCACCGAGCTCAAAAACGTGATGTTTCTGCAGAGGCCAGTATGTCAGCCAGTCGCAGTTGTTTCGGGTTGGCTCCCGTCGAAGTAGCCGACGAGCCAACTGCGGACGTCGCTGCGGCGTTGGTGGAAGAATTGGGCGGCGTACTCGATACGCTGACGCCCTTGCAGCGTGATGTCTTTGAATTGTACCTGCAGAATCAACCGAACGACAAAATCGCCCTCGAAGTAAAACGCTCGGCTCGTACCGTGCGACGTACGTTGGAAGAAGTAAGAAGGCTGCTCGAACAACGGCTTGGCGACGGAGCGAACGATGATGTTTGATCGCAACACCGATTGCCGTCAGTCTTCTCTTAGCGTCCTTGCCAGTCGAACTCCAACAGCGTGAAAGTCAGAACTGGGCACACGGATCTGCGCGGCACTCCACCGCTGAAACATCTCGTTTAGCAAGTAGGTGCCACCAACAACAAGCAACCGCCGACGTTCGTGAATGAGGACATCGGATCGTCCGATGCCGATGCGTCGTCGAGGATCGGTAAGGGTCCATTCGGAAACGTTTCCACCCGCATCAAACAGCCCCCAGTCACTGGGACGTAGCGATCCGACTCTGCGTGCAGAGCGATTGGAATTGAAGACGCTCCACGAGTAATCTTTTGCGAGGCGCACGTCATCGCCGAAAAACCAAGAGTCCTGCAGGCCGGCGCGCACGGCCACACGCCACTCTTCAATGTCTGGGAATCGATAGCCCGTCCTTTGGAACACATCCTTAGGAATTCGCATCCCCTCGGCGTACTCACCATCCTCGTTGGGGACGAAGCACCACTGTTCCTCAGGGATCCCTTCACGCTCGCTAAGCCAATTGCAGTACGCCGCTGCGTCATACCAATTGACGCGAGCCGCAGGGCCGTGAGGATATTCGGTCACGATTGCGGCGGCGGGAGCCTTGGGGGCTGGTCGTCGAGGGTTCTTTCTCGTTTTAAGGAACTGCTCGAACTCTCCCGAGGTGACTTCATGAATGCAAATCGCTATGCGCTGATTTGCTTTGGGCTTTAGGGTGAGCGTATCTACCTGAGGCACGTTGCTCTCGTCTAACACGGTTCTTGCATCGTAGTCGACCTTCGCAGGGTCGATGATCGTGAAAGCCCGTGCTTCCGAGTCGACGAACCAATTCCTGTCTGTGGGGATACGGTCGAAGGACTGCAAGTCTGCACTTCGAACCTGATCTTGGAATCCCAGCTGCTCGAGGCTCCATCGGCAGGACGAATGCACGCCTGAGTTTGGATCTTGTTGGTAAATGTCTAGCAGTTGGTTGGCCAGGTTGTCTTTCGTCGCGTTGGAAATGCGATCCACGTCACAGGCGCCGACGCACTGAATCATGGCAGCGCGAGCATCCGATTTCGCGTCATCCAAAAGCAGAATGAGCTGCTCGATCGGTATTCCGCTCTTTGCGAATCGCGTGATGGAGTGATTCTTGAGCATGCGGTCTTGCAGGCTGGCGAAGCATCCAAGTAGCGGATCTGATTTCCCGATCGCGAACAATCCAACTGCTAGGTTCGCACACTCAATGGCCTGCTCACCCGAATTCGTGGGTAGATTGGCTTCACGATCGGCCCAAGCTTGATAGAGATTGTCTGGCAATTTGTTCGACGCGGATTCCTGTTCGACACTCACAGCCAAGGCAACGATAGGTTCGAGTTGGTCCTCTTCGGCGGCGATCAAGAGTTCGAGGATTGCGGTGGGGTCGACGCCGAATTCACCCAAGAGAACAGATGCTGTGACGCGTTCTTCGTTTGTACCGCTGTGGAAAAGCTCTTTGATCTTTGGTCGCAGGTGTGGCGAGATGGATTGCAGGGCGTCGGCGAATTGTCCCAGACGCGTGACGCTTGCCCCAACTAGCAGACCAGCGATCTCGTCGCCGTGCGTTTTCCAGCGTTCGCTGCCGGGATCGAGTATCGCCAAAGCGCAGGCCGTTTGCGCCCGCTCTTCTGCCGTTAAGTCATCCGCAACCTCGTACGTCTTCCACAAGATTGGCGTGGCCACATCGGAGTACCCTTCGAGCTGTTGTACGATGAGGTCAAAGTTTTGCTTATCGGCTGAGGGCACAAGGTCGACGAGCGAGCTGACGCGAGACGAGTCGAATGGTAGTAACGCCATGTCCAAGTGTGCTCGTTGGGTCGTGCGTTCCCGCCCGATTTCTTCATCCACTTCCAACAAAGCACGACGCATCCAACGTCGGTACGGCTTCATTTCATCCAACGTCTTCGAGACCTCGGCCGTTCGAGCTGCCAGCAATCGATCTCGCATCGATGTCGCTTTCCAGCGTCCGTAGGTTTCGAACATACTCCAGGCTAGAGCCGCAATCAGCATTGAAGTGATGAAGATTCGCCAACCGTAATAGTTGGTCGCAGCTTTCATCATTGTCTGTTGCTTCGAGGTCCATTCCGTCGAGGGCACCTTCGTCCGTAGCCAGACTGCCTTGCTTAATGAAGGTAGTCGGCTTGGGTCCGGGCGTTGGTTCCAGTCCGCGGCAAACTCGCGGAGCTCGATCCTTGCTCGACCACCAGGAGTGCTGCGCTGCTCACGGTGAAGCCATGATCGAATCGAAGGAACCAAATAGTCGTGCGTTAGTTGGTAGCGATCGGCAACCGTTTCCGTTTCTGAATCGCGTTCGTCGTCGACAGGCGTCATCAAACGCAATTGATTGTCGAGTATCATTGCGACTTCGGCAAAGTCATCCGGCCGTGCGCAGACATGCTTCAATTCCGTCCTCGTTCGCGCCGAACCTTTGATGTCAGCACCACTTTCGGGCATCAATAGGGCCAGGACCTGTCGAGCGTCACGGGCGTGCAGTCTGTTTTGTGGCGGTGCTCCGCGGCCGAACATCTGCTCTAAGAAGGCCGCACCAATTTCTTCAGGCCCTCCGAATTCACGTAGCGTTTGGCTGTTCCATTCTTGATTGCGCAATAGCTCTGCAATGACTGCTAGGCGAACTGGTACGACGCGACCGTTTTCTTGAATCAGTTGGATCGTCTGATCAAGAAATGCACGCTGCTGCGGGCTCAGATCTGCACTATGACGCGGTAGTCGGTTGAACGCGTGCCCGAAAATGTGAAGCACTTTTTTGGCGTGCTGCGTATCGAATAGGTCTACGCCTGCCGTATTGCGTCGTTCCTGCAGCGGAATTTCAAGCTGACGCATGAACTGCGTCGACGCCATCCAAAAGTCGTCTCGGACCAACAAGACGGCCTGCACGTTTGCACCGTCACACTGGCGCAACCCCCTAACCATTTCGTTGTCGGCTTCGCCATTCCAAGCGTGCAGCCACTGCTCGAACTGGTCGATGACAAGTACGAATTTGCGTCCTCGGGAGTCTTGTCTCAATCTTGCCAAGACGCCGTCCAGAGTTGCACCAGTGACGCCTGTCACGGACGTTGCATTTTGCAATTTGTCTCTCAGCGTCGTCTCCGTCTGGTCTGTCGACGCCTCGACATAGATATTTGTGATGTTTGCATCCAAGTTTGGCAGTACGCCAGCCTTAATCATCGACGACTTGCCTGAACCAGACGGACCGTAAACCAATCCAACCGGGAACGTAGCATTTGCATCACGCTCTTGAAGATTTCCAATCCAAAATCGGATCACATCGGGAACCCCGCGATGATCACGCGGACCGGGGAACAAACGCAAGAATGCTGCCGCGTCCTGCTCACCAAAGGAACGCAAGCCGGGCGGAATCACGGCGTCGTCCGACTCCGTAGACTCGCGGTTTTGGCTTGCGTCGCTCGAGTTGCCAGAGTCGATGGTGTCAGATCCGTCGGATGTCGATGGCCTGCGATTGTCAGTAACGTCCGGCGTGTCTGACTTGGTGGCGGTATCCATCCAACGCTGCAAATCTTCTGCCAGATCTTTCGCAGTACTGTGCCGATCGGACTGGCGCTTTGCGATCGCGCGAAGGCAGATTCGATCGAGTTCGACTGGGATCGAGTCGTCTATTTGTCGTGGAGGCCGTGGGTCGGCGAAGCGAATTTGGCGCAGGAGTTCTTTGGTGGAATTGCCTTGGAAGGGGCGCTGCCCTGTGAGTAGCTGATAGAAGACCACACCAAGGCTGAAGACGTCGCTGCGAGCGTCCACGCGATGTCCTTCACCTCGTGCCTGTTCAGGACTCATCCACGCCGGCGTACCGACCAAACCCACGCCGTCGTCAGTGGAAAGGTTGCGTTCGACCAGCGCCAACCCAAAGTCCGCTAACCAGGGGTCGCCGCTTTCGTCCAAAAGTATGTTGGCGGGTTTGATGTCGCGATGGACAATTCCGGATCGGTGTGCCGCATGCAGCGTTTGGGCGATGCTGTGAACCAGCCGCACTGCGTCGATCGTCGAGATGGGCTGTTCCATTCGTGTCGCCAGGTTTCCACCTGCGATGTATTTGGACACGACGTAGCAGAGGTCGTCTTGCTCGGTACCGACATCGAAAACGGGGACGATCCCGGCCGCGTCGATCGAGGCTACGACTCTTGCTTCGGCGAGAAACGCGCCTGGTCCGCCGGCTCGCGAAACGTGTTGTTGATGCGGCACTTTGATCGCAACAACGCGATGCAGTTCGGTATCGTTTGCCAGATAAACGCGACCGAACGTGCCACGCCCTAACTCGCGTTCGATTTGATATCGCCCCAGTCGATCCGGCGGACGCTGTTCCTGATCCGCCGATGCAGTTGGCTGGTTGACTCGCATCGCCGTCGATTGATTTGAGACATCGTCGAGCAATACGGCACGGATATGGGCCTCGAAGTCTTTGTCACTCAGATTGGCCGCGGCCAAGAACTCGTCGACATCCGAGGACCGTTGTTCGGCTTCCCAATAGCCAAATTCTTCGATCAGTAGTTCTTCTTTCAAATCCTCCTCGTTTTGCAACCCTTCAATCATTTGAAAGTAGGAGGTCACTGGCGCAGGGATTCGCTGCCGCCATCGAAAGTGTTGGTCGGTTAGCAGGACCTGCAACACTTGTTCGCGAGACAGTTTGTGCTCCTGTACGAATTCCGGCACAACCGGTGGCGTTTCGGATCGCTCCCAAAGCTCAGCGAATTCTTCAACGACGGAACTAGAGGTCGACACAGGGACAGCTCGGCGGCGAAAGATCGAACCATTGACCTGCCACGTGCGGGCAAAAGTTGGAGACGCGTGCTTAGAGCAACTGTCTAAAGGTTCGAATGCACTTACTCAATCGTGCCTATTGTACACCAAAGCGGTGGACGAATTCTGATGGCTATTGAGTGGCCTTCTGAGGAACCGTCTTTGATGCCGGTGCTTGTGGCGAAGTTGACCGCCGCAGACGATCTCGGCTGGTCCGCAGCAATCGAAGAATACCGGACGTCAACGATGATTCTTGCACGGCCTGGTAGGGAGAGTCTGCTGGCAACGCGTTGACGAGACGCCGATGTGCTTGGCCCATGGCATGGTAAGGCAACGACGGGAACAGGTGATGAAGTGCGTGGTAGCGTGTTCCGACCGGTCCCCATAACTCGCTGATCCAAGGAAGCCCGGGATAGTTGACGGAATCGAGCAACTGATCGACAAAACTCATCTCCTCGCCGTCATTGTGCCATCGATGCGAGCCGAGGGTTCGGATTGAATTGAGCAGAATAATGGCCACGGACATCAAATAGGCGTGGACCAAGAAACCAACCGGCGGCTTCCCCAGCACGAGCGGACCGTAGATCGCGACGGCCAGGCACCAAGCGAAACAGGCTGCCTCTTGGATATAGATGATCCGCATCGTCTGTTTCGTCGGCAACGGACGGATGTACGTTGGGTCCATCACCATGGAGGACGCGTGTTTGTGGACCCAGCCGCGAAATCCCGGAATGCACCACGCAAGCGGAGTGAGCACGAGGAATCGAAAGACCCCGGCCATCGGAATCACGAAACTCCATGAGACATAGAACCAGATGTACCAATTCGGTCCGTTGGCAAGTGGAATGTACTCGCCGTCCTGTTCGGTTCCGAAGTGATGTCGACGATGATGGTCGATGTGCGTGTAGTAGATGAACGACGGAATCAAAAAGGGAATCCCGCAAAGCAGATTCCATGCGAAACGAAAGCCACTCAATCGGCCCGTTGTACGTTGGTGGACGACCTCGTGAATGAACATTGCGCTACGATAGAACAGTAGGCAAGACACCACGAAATAGAAGACTTGCGACAGCTCGCCGGTAAAGCCTTGGTGAGGCACCAGCAGTGTCCCGCCGCGGACCAATTGAAAGCAATAGATTCCAACCCCGTAACTAAGCAAGAAGTCTGCCCAGTAAATCCAAGGGCGAGGTTGAAACAGATCCGAAATGACGTTCCTCGCTTTCGAAAGCGAGAACTCTGTGTTGTGAGACTGCAGCATTTTCTCTATCAACGAAGAGCTTTGTGGCGTGGCCGTATGACGGCGTTATGAGCCTCCGTTCAGGAAAACAAAAATGAGATCGAGATGAGGGGTAACCATTGAGTCTGCTGTTGTTACTTTTAGCAGCAGGCAGTTCGCCACTCGTGCGATCAATTCCTTGAATGTAGGATCATCCGTATGGCGGGGAAGTTCAAGTCGACGTTCACGCGAACTTCAACATTTCGGTAAGCCTCATTTCATTCTCACAAATGAGGTATTGTCGAATTCAAACTTGTTAGCATTTCAACC
>CAYQMZ010000299.1:6378-8508 GCA_964418725.1 uncultured Pirellulaceae bacterium | reverse complement strand
TTCGACGGGGACCCGGACGAAACCGACCACCGCGAGCAGCCTTGGTTCTCGATCTTTGGAGACTCGTTGGATCGTTGGGCGGACATCAGCGGACTGAACTTCGTCTACGAGCCCAATGACGATGGCGGCAATCACGACGACCGACTTGGCATACTTGGCGTTCGAGGTGATATCCGTTTTGCGGGTGCGCCGATTGATGGCCGAAGTGGCGTGTTGGCGTTCAACTTTTTTCCGGAGTTCGGCGGTGACATGGCGATCGACACCGACGAAACCGGCTTCGCACGCAGCACGAACAATTTTCGCTTCTTCCGCAGCACGATCATGCACGAGCTGGGGCATGCGATTGGGTTGGACCATGTGAGCTCAAGCACCGATGCGTTGCTGATGGATGCGTTCGCGGATCCAAGTATTGACGGGCCGCAATTAGACGAGGTGCGTGGCGCCCATTTCTACTTTGGGGACGCATTCGAGTCTGCGAACGACGGGCTTGGGAACGGAAATCTTTCGCGTGCAACAGACTTGGGGGCATTGGTCGCAGGTGGTTCATTGGTGATCGGTGCGGATGCCGATGTGCCTACTCAGGCGATTCCATCGGACGCAACAGACTTTGTGAGCATCAGCCACGGAAACGATATCGACTATTACTCGTTCGAAGTTTCGCAACCGGGAACGCTGTCCGCATTCCTGACACCCCTTGGAGGCGAATTCACTCAGTCAGGAGAATTCGACGTCGCTCCGACACTCTTTGACGCCAACGCGCGAAGCGATTTAAGCCTGCGTTTGTTCGACACCAACGGAAAATCAACGTTGGTTTTCGTCGACGATGAGGTTGAAGGTGAAACAGAGTCGCTTGAGTTCGAACTAACCACACCTGGGACTTACTACGCGAGGATCGAGGGACTTGCCGACACGATTCAGCTTTACATGTTGGATCTGCAGTTGGAAGCAGCTGATGTCCTTGGCGACTGCAACGGTGATGGTGTGGTTGATGGATCCGACTTAGATTGCGCGTGCTCGGCTGGTCTGGATACCGTATTGAACCAGTTGGATTCGCTGGCTGGCGATTTTGATCTGAATGGCCAAGTTGAATTCGCTGACTTCCTAGTGCTTTCACGTAGCTTCGGGGAAGAAGGTGATTACCTGGATGGCGATGTTGACTGTTCAGGGGAAGTGGACTTCGCCGATTTCCTAGCCTTCGCTCAGTCGTTTGGCGACACGGCACCCGCGGCCGCAGCCAATGTTCCGGAGCCCAGCGGTCAGTGGCTGCTAAGCATTGCGGTGCTGGCCGTGTCTGCGCGTCGACGAAAACGATTGTAAGTCGGTTGTGACTGGCATCGAGGGCCAAGCCCCAGTGAATTAGTCGGCGCAGATCGCAAGGGCGTAGGCCGTTGCATGTGAGCGGCAGTGGGAAATGCTGATTTGCATTTCGATGATGCCGGCCTTTTCACATCGTTCTTTCGCACCGCCCGCCAAAGCAATCATTGGCTTGCCGCCTTTGTCGTTTCTGACTTCGACGTCGCGCCAGCTGATTCCTTTGATCCAGCCGGTACCCAGAGCTTTCAGTACGGCTTCCTTTGCAGCCCAACGCCCAGCATAGTGCTGCGTTGATGCTCCCCGCTTGCTGCAGTAATCGATTTCGTGCTGCGTATAGACGCGACCGACAAACAGTTCTCCGTGCCGCTCGATCATTTGAGCGATGCGGAGGCATTCGACGATGTCAGTCCCGATTCCGTGAATTCGCATGTCGTGATTTTGGGAAGCGATGTTGCAGTGTTCGGGAGCGGCGAGTTTATCGAGGCTAGGCGCCGGACGATGTTAGGCTGGCTTTGATCCGTCTTCGGCCTGCCGTTTCTTCTTTCGGTGTGGATATTGAAAGAACATGTATTGCTTGGGTAGCCCGGCGAGTCGCCGAACCTCCTTGAGCGTTTCGCTGGCCATGTCTCTGGCGTCGTCGCACATTTCTTGCACCTCTTTCATGAGGGCTTTTTTGTCGCTGGCGATTTCCTCTCGCCTGGCTCGCATGCCGTTGGTCACCTGCACAACAATGTCCGCAGCGGTTTCCTTGAGCTTGCCGTACTGCCCTCCGCCTCGGTACTCTTCTGTCAGTTCGTCAGCCAACGAGGATTCACC
>CAYQMZ010000299.1:0-6368 GCA_964418725.1 uncultured Pirellulaceae bacterium | reverse complement strand
ATTCACCGCAGGCGCGAATCAGTGTAATGAGGTTCTGTGCTCCCTGGCCCAACTCATCAGCGCCCAATTCTCCGGAGTCGGTTACCGCACTTTTGATCTTCTTGCGAACGCTTTTTTCTTCCTCGAAGAGTCCGATGTAGTGTTTTGGCCCAAGGCTCTTGCTCATCTTTTTGTCGGGAGCCGCGGGAGACATCACCTTTGGCGTTTCCGTTGATAGCCCTTGAGGCTCGGGGAAATACTCGTTTCCAAATTGATGGTTGAATCGTTGCGCAATCGTTCGCGTCAATTCCAGATGCTGGTCTTGGTCTTTGCCAACCGGGACAAAGTGAGCTCGATAGACCAGGATGTCGGCGGCCTGCAAGGTTGGGTACGTAAATAGGCCGGCACTGATGAAGTTCTCTGACGCGCCGGCGTTGACCTGCTCGCTCTTGTCCTTGAATTGAGTTTGCCGTGTCAGGTCGCCATACGAAGTGAGACAGCTGAAGATCCAGTACAGCTCGGTGTGCTCCGGCACCATCGACTGGATGAAGAGCGTGCTCTTGGAGGGATCAATGCCTGCGGCCAGCAAGTCCATCACCAAATTTTCAGTGTTCTGCTTCAGGTCTTTGGGTTTGTAGGGCATCGTCATCGCGTGCAGGTCGACGATGCCGTAGACGCAGCGATAGTCACCACTGTTCTGCAGGTCTACCCAATTGCGGACAGCACCAAAGTAGTTCCCAAGATGGACGTCGCCAGTCGGCTGGATGCAAGACAGCACGGTCTTACGTGTTGCGACGGGAGCTTCAGCGGACTCGGATGCTTCTGCGGACACTGTTGGTCAGTTCCTGTGCGAATTAGTTTTGAAGATTCAGCGAGCCAATGACCTGCGTGACGCTGTCGGACTGCAGTTCTGCGACTGCTGAAGGCAGTTCATCTAGTATCGTCATGGTGGCTTGCGGGTTATAGAAGTTTGCGGTGCCAATTTGCACCGCCGAAGCGCCCGCGACCAGGAAGTCCATGACATCGTCGATGGTCGCAATGCCACCGACTCCGATGATGGGGATCTCGACGGCTTGTGCGATCTGATGCACGCAACGCAGTGCGACGGGTTTGATTGCGGGGCCGCTTAGTCCGCCCATTACGTTTCCAAGCGTGGGGCGTTGGCGTTTCCAGTCGACCGCCATTCCTAGCAGCGTGTTGACCGCCGTAACGCCATCGGCGCCACCGGATTTCGCGGCCTGTGCGATGGCAACGATGTCGGTCACGTTGGGGGTCAGTTTTGCCAAGACAGGGATGTCGCAAGACGAACGCACACGCTGCACAACCTGCTCGCATAGTTTTGCGTCTGTGCCAAAGTTGACTCCGCCTGAGACGTTCGGGCATGAAACGTTCAGTTCAACAGCGGACACGCCTGTCTGGTTCTGCAGCAATTGAGCCATCTCGCCGAACTCGTCGACCGTTGCAGCGGCGATGCTGACAATGACTGGCGAACCGGTTGATGCGAGGTATGGCAGGTGATGCTGGCAGAATAACTCGATCCCATCATTGTCGAGCCCAATCGAATTCAGCATGCCTCCGGACGTCTCGAACGTCCGCCAGGGATGGTTGCCCGCGCGTGGGGAAGGCGTGACCGTCTTGGGCACGATTCCGCCCAGTCGAGACAGGTCAACAATAGCCGCCATTTCGCGAGCATATCCGAACGTACCGGAGGCCACCGTTACGGGATTCGGAAGGCGCAATCGCCCAACTCGCACAGATAAATCGATGGATGTCACAGAGAGTGGGCTGAAAGGAGACTGGATGAATTCGATTCAATACCGCAGCGGAAGGCGTCGCTTGCCGCCCGCAGCTAATCATCCAAGTATGGTGGAAGTTAGCGCACGCAGAAAGCCGGAGCAGTCGCTTCTCCGGCTTCTTTTGTGCGTTCGCAGCCTGACGAACAGTTGAAGGTATGACTGTTCGCGGCCGATCGAAGTTTGACTAGATGATGCCGCCGTGTGTACGGACAGGCGTCATGTGGTCAGGTTGGTCTAAAAACCAGAAGCGTTCCCACTCGTCCACGATCGCGCGGAGGTTCTCAGACGTCGTCATCAGTTGCTTAGATCGACGTACAGGATCACCTGAGTAAATGGGTACAAAACATCCGGTGCTCGAAGCGAGCGCGAGGCCAAGAAGAGCCGAGCAGATTAGGCGACGCATAGTTGTAACTCCTCCATGAGTAAGCTTTTGCGTTCCAAGTTGGGTCAAGATCCGGGGGGCCCGGCTTGAGGAAAATCAGTAGTAGGTGATGGTTGCTCCCGTGAAGGTGTCTCGTTGGGAGCTGGTGCGGATTCGGCTGCCGAGTCCACACGTGTTTCTTGTTCTTCTTCGCGAATCTGCATTTGGCGGACTCGCTCTTCCATTTCTTTACCTGGTTTGAAGGTCACGACGTTCTTTGCTGCTACCAGAACCTTTTCGCCCGTCCTTGGGTTTCTCGCTTTTCTGGCTGCTCGCGGTTTCACCTCGAAAACTCCGAAATTCCGGAGCTCAATTCTGCCCTCGGTGACCAAGGCCTCAACAATCGCGTCAAATGTCTTCTGAACAATCTCCTTCGTCTTGAGCTGAGTAAGCCCAATCTCTTCAGATATTGTTTTGACTATTTCTTTTTTAGTCACGCCGGTGCTCCCGGGACGCTGTGATCAAGCCTTGAATCGCCCTGGTGGGCGAGGTGATCGTCGATGATGCTCCTTCTAAAGTGACTTCAACTGTATTTGGACGGGGAAACCGTGTCAAGCTAATCGATTTGCTGGAAGTGCCTATGCCGTATAGGGTTCGAGCGATTCGCTTCGATCGACCATTTGCCGCATAGTGCCGTAAGGTCCTGTTTGGCAACGGTTTACGTGGTTTGGGTAAATGGTCGTTAACGCCGTAGTCGTAAGTGCTTACGCTAGAACAGCTAACGCACGCAGCACATATTTGTGCTGTGGTCTTTGTTCGGCGTTATCTCCGGCAGGCTTTAGCTATTCGTTAAAACCGGCCGTTGTTGTCGGCACGAGGACTTTCAGCGTGCATTTGCGTTGTCGAGAAGCCCCTGCCAATAGTTTCGGCCGGTCTTGAGTTGCTGAATCTTCGCCACCTTATCCGACTTTGGCAGCTTGGACTTTTGAATAGCTCTCGCGTACTCGTACGTCCAGTCCAGAAAGAACTGGGCGGACTTCTTGCTGATGGTGGGTGTGCCGATGTCTACGTAGAAAGGTGCTGTCAGTGCTGCTCGGTAGTTCTTTTCGCCAGGAGCGTATGCCCTAACTGCAAGCCACCCGGACCGCTCGAACGTCACTGGTGGTAGCTTGCCTTTTGCCTTGGCCCATTCGTCCAGTCTTACGGACTCCGTGACCAAACCGTCCTGAATAATTTCGAGATACTCGACCTTTTGCCTGGTCCCTAAGTTGCACGAGATCGTGAGAGTAACCGGTGATCCTTCGTTGCCCTCGAATACGTATCCAGGGAGTTGCCCATTAGCCTTGGCTCGTAGCACCGGCCCGTTTGAAACGACGCAGCGGCCATTCTGCAGGTTCTCCCACCAGGTTTCGGCGGAAAAATCCTGGCCACAGGCTACGTAAACTCGGGAGTATCCGGGCGGGTTGTCGCTGTCACCGGAGTTGCTGTGAGCAGCGGGTGCAATGCGATGTCCCGTATTCAGAAGATGAAAGTAGATTGCCTGCGCATATCGACCCAGGCCATGTTGTCCCCGGTAGCGTGCGTCCTTGGGCCTCCGTCCGGCGGTCTTGGATTGGTCTCCGTCCAGTTGTAATGCGTCGGTCAAGACCGCGATCGAGCTAACATAGTTAGCGGCAACAAGCAGTGGCAGGTCCCAGATGGCTGGGTCCAAAACATGAACATTTCCGCCGGAATTGGACACGTATGCTGCGAACTCCAACGCTGTCCCGCAGTCAGTAGCGGGTTGCAGTTGCTCTTCTGTCAGTCCAATTGCCAGCAGTCGAGCAGCTTTCTCTGAGTAAATGCCCGCCGAGTTGTCCACGTAGCCATAGGGTGTCTGCTGTAGCGAGCGAGTGGGTGCGTCACGGATCGCTTTGGACTTTTCGTCTAAATGCCAAGTCGGTGCTACGACGAAGTCCAATTCCTCTGCGTCCATCAGAAGGTCCAACTCATCGCGTTTTCTCGCCACCATTAGGTCACCGCTGTACCACCCTTCCTTGTGAACGTCGACGAACCTCGGGAGCTCGAGTGTCTTTTGATCGAACCCGTTACGATTGACTTCGAGCACGCCACTTCGTTGCTGGTAGTGCGGCCCTCGGTCGACAGTAAAGCGATACAAGCCCTTCTTCAATTTGAAGGTCAGCAGGTCTCGGAAGGTAAAGTCGTTGCCAAGGCGAGGTACGTCCCGGATCACCGGAGCCTTGCCCCGCTTGTCTTCAATCCTCAATCGGACAGCAATTGGTTGCTTGGTCTTAGCGTCCAGGACCGTCAGGTCCATTTCGCCTTTGGGGCTGACGGCGAACGCCTGAGGCCGAAGCGTCACGGTCAGCACGCAAAGTGTCGCCCAAGCGGCAAAACGAATGAGGCGTCGTGGGGACATAGGTAAAACAGCCTCAAGGAAGATTGATTCTTCGGTGCCGGTTTGCCGACACAATTGGCACGATCTGGCTTCGTAAGGTTCGGATCTGAAGGATTCCTGGCCAGCGTTTGGAATACTGCCTGTGGGAACTTGAAGCCGAAGAAGCCTACTTCCTAGAATACCTCGGAAAATAACAGACGCAGCGAATGCTGTTTCCGCAGGACGAAACGGTCGTTTTCGTGCCGCTGGACGGCTGAAAAAAGTGGTGTATGGCCAAAGACTTGTACGAAATCCTGGGTGTCTCACGGAGTGCTTCACCCGACGAAATTCAGAAAGCTTATCGTCAGGCGGCGCGTAAGTATCATCCCGATCTGAATCCAGGTGATGATGCAAAGAAGAAGTTTCAAGAGATCCAGTCGGCGTACGAGGTCTTGAACGACCCAGAGAAACGTCAGTCGTACGATCGTTACGGCGAGTCGTTCTCCAACATGGGCGGAGGCGGTCCGAATCCGTTTCAGGATGTCGATCTGAATGATCTGTTTGGGCAGGGCGGTGGCGGCGGATTTGCCGACATCTTTCGTCAGTTCACGCAGGGTGGCGGTGGGCCGCGACGCGGGGGCAGATCCCAGCAGCGGGCTGCGGTCCGCGGCAACAATATTCAACACGAGGTCCTGGTGTCCTTTCACACAGCCGTGTTGGGTGGGGAAACCGAGGTCGGCGTTCCGGATCGGCGCGGTGGTCGAAAGACGATCGAGATCAAGATTCCGGCTGGGATCGAAGACGGCAAGAAGATTCGGTTGCGTGGTCAAGGCGAGCCTTCTCCGACGGGAGGCGACGCCGGTGATTTGATAGTCACCGTGCGCGTCGGGGGTCATCCTAGCTACCGCCGTGACGGCAATGATCTGGAGTTGAGAGTTCCTGTAACGTTGGCTGAAGCTGCGACTGGAGCAAAGGTCGACGTGCCAACGCCAAAGGGCACGATCTCGCTCACGATTCCACCGAAGACGAATAGCGGCAAGCGACTGCGAGTTCGTGGAATGGGGATTGAGACAGCCGACGGAAAGACAGGCGACTTGTTCGCGGAGATTCAGATCGTACTTCCCGATGAGTTGACGGATGAAGCGATTGAGCTGATTCAACGCATCGAAGAATGCCGCAAGAATGCCCCGAGAGCGGATTTGAAATGGTGATGCTTCGTACGCTCGCGTTCTTAGTTTGTTGCGGCGTGCCTTTTTGCTTGGCGCAGGTCGAACCGCCCACGACCAATGAGGTGGTCGAAGGCGAGGTCGTTAACGCCACTGCGGACGCGAGTGAACCTGGCATGCTGATCGAGCGTCTTTCGCCGTTGAATCAGATCCGTGTATTCACCGGGCTGTTCACTGTTGTGGTTCTGGGTGTCGTGATCTTCATCGTCATTAAGGCCGGCGCACACATGGCCCGCGGTTTGGCCGCGGCCGCCAATCGTTTGCCGCATGATTCTTCGCCAAAGCAAGACGACTGGGCTGATACGCCTTTGGTCCAACAGCCCGCGGACAGTGACTCGGATAACAAAGCAGTTGACGACGTGTCCAACGACTAATCCGACTGAGTAATAAACAGTGCCATGGCCAACACGGATTACGTCAAGAAGCCGCTCGCTTTTCCCAAGGCCGCCAGGCTGCTAAACGGTCAGCAGTTTCGCTGTGTGTTTGACGGCAAATTGAGCGTTTCCAATGACTGCCTGATCCTCTACGGTCGCCCCAACGAACAACATGGCAGTCGCCTAGGACTGGCAGTGTCTCGGAAAATTGGCAACGCCGTAAAGCGGAACGCCTGGAAGCGGCGGATTCGCGAG
>CAYQMZ010000298.1:0-8510 GCA_964418725.1 uncultured Pirellulaceae bacterium | reverse complement strand
TGGAGCGACTTTCCTTCTGCCCAGACTGCCGCGTCTTCTACAGAGAGAATTGCCTGGGACAGGCCGCCGTCGTCATCGTAGATGTTTTGCAAACACCGTCGTACAAACCAGTTTGGGGTGTCCTTCCGTACGGCCAGCACGGCCTCGATCGATGCCGTTGTCAGACCGTCTGGCCCAACCTTGGCTGCTGCCGGGAACTGCTTTGCAGAAAATCGAAAAGGTCGAAATCGCTCAGGCAACTCATCAAGCTTCTGAGCGACCAGTCGAAAGTTCCCGGACTCAAGAAGCGTGGCTAGTCGCTGATCACGAGGAGCGACAGTCAGTATTGCGCCTTCAAGGTCCGCGTTTGAATACAGCTCAGTCCACGACAGATCGCGGAAGTCTGGCTTCGTTACGATTCCAAGATTCCTCAAGATCTGATTGCTCGTAGCTCTCGAACCTGAGCTCGGCGTTCCCATAGCGATCGCTCGGCCATGCAATCTTGCATGTTGTTGATGCTGCTGGACTCGCGTACGAGCACAAGAATCGCCTCTCGATACAGAGGCGCTACGATGAGTGCGTCTTCGAACGAGACCGTGTTGTCCTGCAAAATGCACAGATCCAAGTCAAATCGCAGCAAGCGGTCGCGGCTGTCGATAGAGCCAGCGGTGTTGATCACTGACGTTGGGGTGGAGTCGAAGGTCTCCCCAATCAATCGTCCGATGCGTTCGTATTCGCCATCCACACCACCAACGCCAATCTCAACACTTTGCAAATGCGAATACTCGACCAAGTCCGATCGAAAGGTGGCTGCAGCCAGACAGAACGCTGCCGCTGCGATCAACGCCCATTGAGTTCTTCGCTGGGCTTTTGTTGCATTACTTGTATTGCGTCCCAAGGCCAGTGCCACCAAAGGCATTCCTCGGAACCACCTCCAGACTCGTTGAGCAGTCGTTAGTCGTCTCGCGACAACCTGTTCTCCCTGCAGGAACCGATCGAAGTCGGCTGCGAGTTCTTGGCTGCTTGTGTATCGATCATGTGGATCTCGTTGCAAACATTTCAGACAGATGGCTTCCAAATCTGGATCGCAATGCGGCGCGAGATTCGATGGCGGGATGATGTCCTGATTTAAAACCAGTAACAATGTGCCGACAGGTGTCTCGTCCTTGAACGGAGGCTGACCGGTGAGCATCTCGTACAACATTGCACCAATCGAATAGATATCGCTTCGCGGACCCATTTCTTGGCGTTTAGCAGCAGCTTGCTCGGGGGACATATAGCTGGGCGTACCAACAACTGCACCTGAAGACGATTCGAACGAACCGTCTTCATTTAAGTCCAGGTGTTTTGCCAATCCGAAGTCCGCTATCTTCGGCGCGTCTTTGTCGTCGATGATGACGTTGGATGGTTTCAGGTCGCGATGGAGAATTCCACTTTCGTGCGCGTAGTGAACGGCCTCGGATATCGACTTCAGGTATCGCGCGATTGTTTTCGGATGAAGTGGTTCGTTCCGCGAGCGAAGAATCTGACTGAGCGAATGGCCGTCGATCAGCTCCATCGCGAAGAAATGACGACCATCGTGATCACCGGCAGCGTAGGCACGGACGATGTTGGGATGAGCCAACTTTCCGGCGGCTTTCGCTTCTTGATAGAAACGCCGAATGCTGTCGTCTGAGGAATATCGGCCGCCGATGATCATCTTCAAGGCAACAAGGCGGTTCATTCCCTTTTGGCGAGCTTTGTAGACAACCCCCATTCCACCTCGACCGAGCTCCTCGATCAGTTCGTACTCGCCAAGCAACTCGCCGGACGATGCCGCGTCGCTCAGCAGATCGTGCTGGCCCAAGGAAAGTGTGTCGTGTTCGTGGCCCTTGGGCTCTTCGTGAGCCGCCTGTTTCGTTTCTTTGCCTGCCGCCATTAGCCTAATCGTAGAGGCCGTTGAAATCAGCTCCTTGAGCTCGGAAGCAATGGCCGGGTGAGCCTGCAAGAATTGTTCAATGTCTGGCGTTTCCCCGTGATCGACAAGTCGCAGATATTTGGCAAACGCGTCGTCGAGCACGCGTCCATCCGTGGTGTCTTCGTCCCGCGAATTGCCGTCCTCGGTCATTGTCCAACCTCGCCGGGCAACAATCCTCGCAGGCCGACCAGGCCGCGTTTCAACAGTCCTGCAACTGCGTATTCCGTGCTTTCCATCGATTCTGCGATGGAACTCAATGATCGTCCTTCGATGTAGCGAAGTCGGATCGCTTCGTACTGCCGCTCGGACAACTGTTCCATCGCCTGCGCCAAAGTGACCGCGGATTCTCCTCGCATCGCAGCCGCCGACGGTGACTCTTCTTTTCCCTCAAAGACGGCGATACCGTCGCGCGCCCCCGAGTCGAACGCATCACCAGTCTCGAATGATCGCTCGCGTTTTACGGAGCGCTTCTGCGTAACAATATGAGTCTGCGTAGCCTCAGCGAGCTTACTGGCGAGAATCGCCTTCAGCCAGGCGACGAACTGTGCTTCGGTTTCACCGCGAAACATTCCGCAGCCACGAAACGCCTCTAGCTGAGTTTGCTGAACGATATCCGATGCACTTAGTCGCGGCCCCAGCGTTCCATCCAGTTTCCGAGAAGCTAACAACTTTAGGTAGGGTCGATACTTGGCCAGCAAACTGGATATGGAGCGTTTGCCCGTCGTGAATTCGACTTGTGAGTTGTTATCAGAGGTCATTGCGGCATGGGATGAAGACTCTGTAAAGAGTCAAAATGGGTTTGGAGGAGCGACGCCTTCCTTAACGAAGTGGCGAGGAATTCTGCTTCGCCGTTTCGCGGTTTCAGCTTCCTCGGTCTGGTCTACTGTGCCGCCTAATTGTACTCAGAACTTATCGCCTCATCGGAGCGACCTATCCGTGTTTTCTTCTGTTTCTCCGCATTCGATTCCGAAAACCACAATTTGTGAATTATTGCGATTTTCCGCGCCTAGCTCACGGCAGCTTTCTATCTGTAAAGGATAGAGGTGTGTAAATTCGCCGTGAACAGTATTGATTGCGTAGTTCGAGGCGACGGCACGAAGGGTTTTTATGCTCAATCTTTTTCGAAAGCGTTCTATGCCAACAGCCGAGCAGTTGCGGGAGTCTCTGCCTGATGCTCTGGGCGACCGATTGTTGTCGCTGATTCGATACTATCCGGATGGTCCACCGGATGAAGAGGACGGACCAGGCCGAGTTCATCTGTTGATAGTACTCGATGACGTCGACATCGATGTCTTGTTGGCCAGTGCGGACGCAATCCAGGCCACGTCCGAGCACAATGACGTTGCCCCGATGGTTCTAAGTGAGGCGGAACTACATGCATCGACAGATGTTTTTCCGATAACGTTTCTGGAGATGCAACGCCATTACGAAGTACTAGCGGGAGCCGATGTCCTGGCGGATCTTCCCGTAAGCGACCAACACCTACGTCTTCGATGTGAGCAAGAACTGAAGAATCTGTTGATTCGGATGCAAAGTGCCTTTCTTGTCCGCAGCCAAAGCGCCGAAGCCTTGCGGGACTCTCTTGGAGACAGTCATTCCACGCTGCTGCGGTGCCTGCGCTGGGCAATTCGACTTAGCGGTGAAGAACTGCCCGAAAAGAACGAAGACCTCGTCAACATCGCGGTCGACCGATTCGGCTTGAACAAACTCGTCATGGAACGGGTTGAAGAGTCCGCTCAGCTAGATCTTTCGGTAGGAGCCACAACGTTCGCCGACATCTATGGGATGCTGTTGGTCGAAGTGCATCGCATCGCGAACGTGGTGGATGAGATGGAAGCAGACGAGATCGTTGAACTCGATTCGGTGGAGGAACAACCGTAATGGGTTTGCGACTGAAATGTAGCTGCGGAATAATCCTACACGCCGATGCCGCCATGGTAGGAAAACGCGGCAAGTGTAAGAAGTGTGACCGGATCTTTACGGTTCCCACCCCCAAAGCACTCAAACCGAAGAACAAGCCGAGCTGCACAGAATCGACGGCCTCTGAATCTAACCGCAGCGAACGAGCCAAGCCTCCGACGCCACCCAAGAAATCACTGAAGAAGTGTCCGTACTGCAGAGAGACAATCGGCGATGTGATTGTCTGTATACACTGTGGCTATCACACCAAACTGAAACGCAAGCTGGAGACCCTGGACCAACGGAGCGTCGCGAAATCGAAGTGGCTAATCGCAGCTTCTATCATTCCCTTTTCGCTTCTCTATGTTGGGGCAACCTGCTATTGGCTTGACGCGATGGACGGTCCGACCTTCCTCAAGTTCTTCTTTGCTGGTTTCTGCGGTTTCGGGATCCTGACACCAGTTCTGCGATACCTGTGGCATGATACGGACGTGGTAAACGTTCTGGCGACAGTTACGCTGGAACTGGCAGGATTGATTCGTCTGGGAAACGCATTGATGGATCAGAACTACCGCATTGGCTTCCTGCTTCTCGGCCTCATTTTGATTCCGCTCGTGTTCTTGTTGCCAAGGACGGAGAACAATAACGAGTTCAGTGAATCGTTTCGAACGAAGCACGGCAGACTGGCGTTGGTTCCGTACGCTTGCCTGTTTGGGTTAGTCGCTGCCGGTTTAGCAACGGTCTACTTCGTGCCTGTAGTACGCGTCGGCGTCGCCTCGTTATCGCTGGGAGCGGACGCTCTGCTCGGACTGATTGTCTTTGGCACGCTCAATCCATCGCTCATGAATAGCCTGGGAGGTAGTCAGGGTGCATACTCAGGATCGTCTAGCAGTCTTGGCTGCTCGAGCTTCTCCGGCTGCAGCAGTTGCTCCAGTTGCGGCGGAGGTGGGGGCTGCGGCGGTGGCTGTGGTGGAGGAGGGTGCGGCGGATGCGGCGGGTAGGACTTGGATATCGTGCCGCATTGCACGATTGGATTGTCGAAAACGAAGCAGCGATTGATTGCCTGGAAATCACTGCGGAACACTTTTTCGGTCGCGGCCAAAAGACACTAGCCACACTCTCCAAACGCTTCCCCATCTTCGTACACGGCCTGGGGCTTTCCTTGGGAACACCAGGGCCGTTGGATCGAGAGACCCTGAAGCAGTTTGCCGGCGTTGCGAAAGTGGCCAAAGCCGAATGGGTTAGCGAACACGTGGCTTTCACTCGGACGGCGGAAGTCGATCTCGGGCATCTGAATCCAGTTCCGATGACGCGCGAGTCGTTGTCGGTGATGGTGGAGCACGCGCGAGAAGTCTCCGAATTCTGTCAACTTCCTCTGATCCTGGAGAACATTACGTTTGATCTGAACATTGGCGGCGAATTGGCAGAAGTCGACTTTCTAAACCAGCTCTGCGATCAGGCCAGTTGCGGCTTATTGCTGGACGTAACCAACCTGTTCATTAACAGCAAGAATCACCGCTTTGACGCAACCGCGTGGCTTCGAGAGATCCAACCACACTACATCAAACAACTTCACATCGTCGGTTATTCAAAGCTCGGCGACGCCTATCACGATCACCACGCGGCGACAATTCAGCCTGATCTGCTGGATCTACTTCGAACCGTGTTAGACTACTGTTCTGTCGAGGCCATCATCCTTGAACGTGACGAAAAGCTTGAAGCCGCCAACGAAATCGGCGATGAGATCCAAAAACTCCACACCATCGCAGGCACCTGACCTGATCAGCGTAATTGGTCGCCTGCTAAGCGATCCCGTACTGCGGGCCAACTTTTCCAATTCGCCCAGAGAGACGGCACGCGGATTGGGGCTGACTGGCAATGAGATCGAGTTGCTGGCCCAGATCGATGCTGGGAGTCTCGAGCATCAAGCGGATACGTTGATCCAGAAACGTTGGCACGAGGTCACGAAGCTTCTGCCAAATACGATTGAGAAGATCGACGATGTGTGGACGATATTTCGATACTTCGCAACGCAATCCTGGCCCGAGGGACACCTTCGGCACTTCGTCGATGCTCACAACTTCGTTTCTTTCTTGGAAGAGAACCAAATTGTCGAAGTCGACGCTGCCGAGAAGCGGCGAGTAAGGTCGGCGTGCAAATCGGCGAATGCCAAACCAATAAAGACGCTACTCAACTTCCTTACTCGCTGAGTCAGTAAGTCCTCCACCTCACGCCACGCCGCTGAACGCATAGAGAAAACTAGCTGTCTCTAACCCGCTTGAGTTGCAACGCCAGCGACAAGCCCAAGACCAACGGCCAGGTCGAGCTTGGCTCTGGAACGGTAGCGGCAGCACCACCTTCGCCATAGTTCTCCGCTAGTAGTAGGAAGTCCGGGAAGTGATTGCTATCCAGTTAAACGGTTACTTGAGTGATGGCCCCGGTAGTGGCTCACCGTTGGTCGTCAGAATCTGGAAGTGATGGAAGCCAGCTTTCAGATCAGTCCCCTCGCCATTGAACTTCCAAACAACTTTCTTGTCACGAGTAACCTCAAATAGCTTCACCGCGTTGCCTTTCGCATGGTAGCTAGTGATGACCGTGTTGCCATTGGGTAGACGTTGTACGCCGCAGGCATCGTCAAACAGTTTTTCTCCGATGTCTTCGTTGTCTACTTTCCAAACGATGTTTCCGCTGGAATCGATCTCGATAACGCGGTTTCCGTTTGTGCATCCAATCAACGTATTGCCGTTGTCCAATCGAATGGCTGTGAACGGCCAATCGCGTTTCTCTCGCCCGCGATCGTCGGTCGGGAAACTGCGTAGCACTTCACCGGACGCAGCGTCGTATTCCTTGACGGCAAAATCCAACAGGTGCGGTGCGATGTATTTGCCATCGGAAAGAAGACGCAGCATTCGCGTCTGCATGTGAGCGTTCTTTTTCTGACATGCCAGTGGCATCTTCGATTCGATTTCACCATCGCGATTGATGACGATGGCTCGCGGCTCCGGCCCCAGTTCTGCAACCAAGTAACGACGATTCCCCAGAGGCTGAACCGTACTGATTTCCTTTTGTTGTCCTTGGTAGCTGAAGACGACCTCTTTCGTGTCGCGATCGATTTCCACCACGCCACCGTTCGGGTAAGCCTTCGTCGGATAGACAGCCAATAGAACGTTGCCGTTTGCCAGGACCCAGCCGTCACTTGCTGGCAAGTCAACACGCCACTTCACCTGGCCATCGTCGCCGACGATTACGCTGCGATTGGCTTTTCCCAGTCCGAGGAACGAATGGGTGATTTCAGCCCACGTCGTAGACGAACACGCACCAACAATGAGGACAATGAAGAGAAAGCGAAGCATCATGGCGGTCATCCGATCAGATAGGTACCCAGGAAAATCGAAGGCCGCCAGAATAACGGGTTACGTGCCTGATCGCCACAAGTGATCGCCACAAGCGCGTTCGCAGGCCGGAAACGAATACAGCGAGCCAAAACGGCTCGCTGTTGGGTTCGATCGACGCTTGTACCTCGCTTGGTACCGTGGAGAAGGAATTACTCCACTGTCACGCTCTTGGCCAAGTTTCTTGGCTTGTCGACATCGCAGCCTCGCAGCAACGCAATGTGATACGCGAGGAGTTGCAGAGGCACGATTGAGACGATCGGTTCCAAGAACGACTCGACAACTGGGATCTCAATAATCTCGTCTGCGAGTTCGGCAACATGGTTGTCGCCTTCGCCGACAATGGCGATCACTGGTCCGCCGCGAGCTTTGATTTCCTCAAGGTTGGCGACCACTTTTTCGTAGACGAAGCCCTGTTGCATGATGAACAGACTAGGCGTGTGCTCGTCGACCAATGCGATCGGGCCGTGCTTCATCTCCGCTGCGGGATAGCCCTCGGCATGGATGTAGCTGATTTCCTTCAGCTTCAATGCACCTTCCAAAGCAGTCGGGAAATTGTGCTGCCGCCCTAGGTACAGGAAGTTGTTCGCCTCGTGATACTTCTCAGCGATCCGCTTGACTGCATCATTCGTTTCCAATGCTTTCTCTACCTGATCGGGCAGTTCTTGCAGAGCTCGAATCATCCGCCGACCAGCGTCATAGCTTAGGTGTCGAAGACGGCCGAAGTACAAGGCAAGCATGGTCAAGACGCAGACTTGCGATGTGTAAGCCTTTGTGGAAGCAACGCCGACTTCCGGACCCGCATGCAAGTAAACGCCGCCGTCTGCTTCCTGAGCAATCGAACTGCCGACGACGTTACAGATGGCCAGCGTTGGATGACCCTTGCGTTTCATTTCGCGTTGGGCGGCCAACGTATCCGCAGTTTCACCAGACTGCGTGATGGAGAACAACAGCGTGTCATGGTGTATTGGTGGGTTCCTATATCGAAGCTCGCTGGCGTATTCAACTTCGACTGGCATGCGAGCCAGTTCTTCGATGAGGTACTCTCCAACGAGGGCTGCGTGCCAACTGGTTCCGCAAGCGGTCAACAGAATTCGACCGCAACGTCGCAGCTGCTGAGGCGTAAGATTCAGGCCACCGAAAACGGCCGTCGCGTCGTCTTCACTCAAGCGGCCTCGCATCGTGTCACGTAGCGACTGGGGCTGCTCGAAGATCTCCTTCAGCATGTAGTGTTCGTAGCCACCCAAATCAGCCGACCCGGATTGGATCGGCATGTCCTCAAT
>CAYQMZ010000297.1:0-8533 GCA_964418725.1 uncultured Pirellulaceae bacterium | reverse complement strand
CGACAGAACTGCTGGGTTACGGTCGACAACCGCGTTCAAGAACACACCGACCTCAGCGAACTCCCCTTGCTTCGCATCAAGCGAGCTACTGATTGCGATCGTTTCGCAAAACAGCGCGCGGCTCTGCATGGTTCGTTCGATCGGATTCGACACCACCTTCAACTCCACGGCGAGCAGTAGCAAGCCCACGAGGAAGACGGTGAGACCGAGCGATATCAGCAACTTTACGGGCAATTTAATCATGTTTAGTCCCTCGAAGCCGTCGAGCCGAGCAATTCGTCAAGCAAATCACGCTCGCCGTTCTTGTCTCTTTCGTTGCTCTCGAGCGAATCAAAAACGGGCAATGGGTCGATCATCGCCCAGGTCGGCGTAGTTGCGGAAAGCAAACTGCCGACGATGTAGCCGCCTTTCAACGAGAAGATCACCCAGCCGATCGAAAGGCTTCCGGCGAATGCGATCCCACCAGTTCCACGCCAGTTGCCAATCGTCACGGTCGACAAAAAGGAATCGTGAAACTCGTCCAGCGAGCCGGAGTAGGTCGACATGTTGAAATCGGTATCCAACGCTCCCCTAGCGACATCGAACGTACCGGTTTCGAAAACGGCCCTGGATGCTCGGGCGGCTGAATCGTAGCGACTAACTCTTTCGCTGATATTCCCGGCCAGCAGTGCGGTCGGCTTTGAGTCAACTGCGGCGAAGTCCAATTGAGAGCTATACGTCGAGTGTACAATGCGCTCTGGAGAATCACCCGCTTGCTGGGAAGGCACGTCTTCTTGTTTGGGCTCATTTACAGGAGGCGCACCAATGGGGTCTTCGAGTGTCGGTCCAGCACTGGCGTCATTTGGATTGTCGACAGTACCTCCGCCCTGGTTCACGGGAAAGACGTTAATCTGCACGGTCGCCGTATCCAGCCCAAAGATGCTCTCGACCAAGTACGTAAAGCTATCCGTTCCAACGAAACCTGTGTCCGGAATGTAGGTAAAGGTTCCGTCAACGTTCCATTGCAATTCACCGTACGTTGGCGGGATTAAAGCGAGCGTGGTCGTGGAATCCACAGCGCCACCATCGTTGCCGAGCACACCGGGCTCCGAAACAATTAGCGGCTGCCCCGGCGTCGTCTCGAATAGATCGCCAACAGCATCGGGGGCTGGCCCCAAATTGATATCAAAGGTCCCCGCAACGTTTCCGCCCAAAGGGTCCGCCACGACAAATGCAAAACTGTCAGCCCCTGCCTCGACTCCCGTGTGTACGTACACCACTCGATTCGCTTGGACGTCAGCATGCGTAAAACTGGTGATTGCCGCCGACAGGTCGTCGACGAACGCGACATGGCCGTGTGCCAAACCACTGATGTTGTAGGTCAAGTCGGCGGGCAGATGGTCTGCATCCTGAACAATCAAGTTCAGTTCCCGAATAGCAACCGAACTGCCCCAAGCTACCGGCAATTCAGCCGACAGGACAATGAAGGGGGCATCGTTAACCGAATCGACCACGATACTAACCGTTGCCTGAACGTTATGGATTCCGTCGGTTATCTCGTAAACGAACGAGTCGGTTCCGTTGAAGTTCTCGAACGGCGTATAGGTATAGTTACCATCGGAGCTGATCGTGAGGTCACCGTTGACTGGAGCAACAACGGGCGTCGTATTCGCCACCAGCGTGTCCATATCCACATCAAAGTCGTTGACTAGCAGATCGTTCACACCAGGTGTGGAGGTAAAGGTCGTATCCTCATTCAGGACCAGCGAGTCATTCGTGGCCACTGGTGGGTCCACAAGGGGAGCGACATTCAAGGTAACGACGCCCTGGGCCACACCGCCATTCCCGTCGGTCACTTCATAGGTGAACGTGTCCACGCCGCTGAAGTCCGCGGTCGGCGTGTATGTGAACGTTCCGTCCGCTCGCAGATCCAACACGCCGCTGGATGGCGCAACGGTTGGTGTCACACTCACCGTCAACGTGTCGTTTTCAACGTCCGTATCGTTGAGCAACACATCATTGATCCCGAGGGTGACCGTCAACGCACTGTCTTCGTCTAGGCTGTACGAGTCCGCCGTTGCCATCGGGTCGTCATTGACGGGATCGACCGTGATCGTCACAACGCCTGTATCACTGCCGCCATTTCCATCACTGACCTGATATTGAAAAGAGTCCGAGCCAAAGTAATCTGCGTCAGGAATGTAATTGAATGAGCCGTCGCTCGTGAGACTGACTGTACCGTAAACTGGGGCTACAACCGGCGTCGTGTCGACGGTAAGAGAGTCCATTTCCGCATCAGTGTCGTTGCCCAACACATTACCAGCCACCGGCGTATCCTCGTCAGTCGTAGCTGAATCAGTGGCCGCGACGGGATCATCGTTCGTCGGGGATACGGTGATCGTGGCCGTCCCTACCGCTGAGCCACCATTCCCATCGCTAACGGTGTAGCTGAACGAATCGGAACCGTTGAAGTCTCCAAAGGGCGTGTAGGTAAACGTACCGTCGCTGTTGAGCGCCAAGCTTCCATTCGTCGGGGCGGTGGCCGGAGTCAAATTCACTGACAAGGCGTCGTTTTCAACATCGCTATCGTTCAGCAATAGATCGTCGACGCCAAGCGTTGTTGTAAACGGCGTGTCTTCACTCGTGACATAGACATCCGGCATCGTTGCCGGATCATCGTTCACAGCGTTTACGGTGATCGTTGCCGTTCCGGTGTCCGATCCGCCGTTGCCGTCGGTGATTCGATACTGGAAAGAATCGGTGCCAAAGAAGTCTTGCTCAGGCGTGTAGTCGAACGTTCCATCCGTTCGAATGTCCAGCGTTCCACGCAGTGGACTGACGACTGGCGTCGTATCAATAGTGATAGTGTCTAAATCCACATCGGTGTCGTTCGCCAGCAACGTGCCGGTCACCATGACTTCTTCATCGGTTTCGATCGAATCGGGATTCGCCACCGGATCATCATTGGTTGGCGTAACGGTTATCGTGGCCGTGGCGAACGACGTGCCTCCGTTGCCGTCGTTTACTTCGTAAGAAAACGTATCCGTTCCGTGGAAGTCCGCATCTGGCGTGTACTCGAACGTCCCATCCGTATTCAATACGAGCGTACCATTCGAAGGACTGTTCGACGGCGTCACACTTACACTCAACGTATCGCCGTCAGCATCCGTATCGTTCTGTAGCAAGTCGTCCGTTCCCAAGACCGACGTCAGCACTCCATCTTCCACGACGCTATACGAATCTGGATTGGCAACCGGAGACGTATTGGATCCACCAACGGCAATGCTTACAGTCGCTCGGTCAGACGCGCCAGCGACATCTTCGATTTCATATTCGAACGTATCGGTTCCAGTAACGTTTAAATCCGGAGTGTAGGTAAACGTACCGTTTCCGTTGTCAAAGAGGCTGCCGGCAGAGGGGAGCGAAACAATGCGCAGAACCACGAACTGATCGTCTTCGTCCACATCATTAGAAACCAACGAATTCCACGAGGCCGTATAGGACGCATTCATCTGCATTGCGACGTTGTCATCAAACGCGACCGGCGCAAAGTTGATCTCAATGTTGGGCGAGAACTCGGAAGTGTTACCGTTGGCATCAAACGCAAGCAACGACAACTCATCATCTGCACCAGGCAATATCCCTGTGTCTTCGATCACTACGGGTGGCGAACCAGGAGTCCAAGACTGAAGATACGTTAGTCCTTCGCCGTAGTAGACGCCTGAAGCTCGATCGGAATCGTCATTCGCTGCTGCCAAATACAGCTCAATTCGACTGGTCCCAGACGCAGAAATATTGAAGCCGGTAAAACTATTCGTTTGGGTATTGAAGCTAATAACGTTGCTCGCCGCTTCAGGGTAATCCAGCCCCAAGTTGCCCGAGTTGTTCAGTGTATTCCCGTCGTTGATCGAGATCCCATCACCAATGGTGATGCTTGCATTATTCCTTCCAAGGTCGATCGCAATCCCGCCGTTACCGCGGAAGCTATTACGTGTGATCTCGTTTTCTATAGACGCCGGAGTCCCTCCCCGTCTTCCCACGACATGTACGCCGTCTCCTTCGTTGTCATGGATGATGTTTTGTGTAACGACCGAACCGACTCCATAGAGTCGAACTCCGCTCGTTTCTGACATCATGTAACCGTTGCCTTCGATCGTATTGCTCTGGATCAGCACGTTTCCGGCAGAGCCCGTCAGATCAATGCCGATCCCTCCTGTATCCACGATCAAATTGTCTTGAATGGTTGTTTGAATCGCGTCGCTGGCGTCCTCGAAGTTAACGCCGTCGTCATCATCATGAACTGCCGCGTTCCCTCGGAACTCATTGCCGATGACCGTCCAGCCGGTCGAGCCCGCTCGGGCTCGCATGCCGCTTCGTCCAGCACGAACAACCACGTTGTTTTCGATCGTCGCCTGAGCAACGGTGTCCGCAAGCAGGTTGTGCGAATTGCCACCCACATCACCGCTCAGAGAAATTGCAGCCGCATCGGCAGCAGGACCAGCACCAAGAATCGAATCTCTCAAAGTGAATCCCGTAACGGTCGCTCCTCCCCCGTCGATCCACACATTCGCCGAATCCCTACTTCCGTCTCCAAATCCGTAGACGGCAATGTTCTGCAACGTGATGTCGTCTGCGCCCACGCGGACTCCCCAGACTAAGTCGTCCGACAAATCGCCGACAATGGCCAATTCAGGCCCCGCCACACCAGTCAACGTGTGCTCGTCACCAGTCGCAGCAATCAAGTCGTCGCCAAGGCCAACGGCTAACGTACTTCCAACTTGCACGGCATTGGCGTCTCGTAGCGAGACTCCGTCGCTAAAGTCAAAAGCCGCTCCGTTCAGTGTTGTATCCGCGTCGGCCAGTTCGACTAACTCCACGTCAACATTGACGGTCCACCAGGAATTTCCACTATCAGTGTCCGTGGTCCGCTCGACCGGAACGAATCGCATTTCGTTGGCGTTGGTGATCGCGTTGGCATTCTGCACGAACTGCCGCAGCGAACCTTGAATAGACCGATCCGTTGCTGTTGTTGAAACGACCGATACATTGTCGATCCACACATCAGAGCTCACCGTACCGCTGGACGTCGGATTGGTGATACGTATCGTCGTCTCGCTAGATACAGCGACAAAGTCAACTTGAACGAGAATACCTGATGCGTTGTCTGGCACGGTGACCGAGTGAGATTCGATCGTGTTGCTCGCATCATCGATCACCTCGACGAACACATCATGCGAATGATTGAAGCCACCGTTTTCGCTCAGCTCCAACGAAAGCCGATATCCCTCGCCGCCGTGCGTGGTAATTACTTGCGAGATACCGTCACCACCGACAGGCTCGTTGCTTGAGTGTAACGCGACAGCACCGCTGAAAATCCGTGGCTCGGTACCGCCTGTCGGGTTGATCAACGTCCAGTCCGATAGGTCGTTATCGAAATCGCCGTTCTTTACCAGGTCCGGCGTGAGGCCATCACTAGCGTTGGTCACAACGTTAAAACTGAATCCATAGTCGACACCTGATCGGTGCTCGGCGTTCGCGACCGCAATCTGATGCACGTGTTCGGACGTCGCTAGTGGACTTGCGTCGTCCGTTGACATACCCACGGTTCGAGTACTGTTATCTGACAGCGTGGCATGGCGGCCACCAAAGGCTGTCCCGGCCGCAGTCAGTGTTCGCACACCGCCGTTGCCGTCCGCAGCCAACCCGCCCGCGGAAGCGTATGTCTGCTCAGCCCAGATATCATCAGCTAGAGCCGCAGCGTTCAGATCTGCGAGTCCTTTCGTCACCGTGGTCGAATCCACAGCGACCCAGTAAGTGCCCGCCCGCAGTTCGTTAAAGGAATAGCTTCCGTCCGCAAGCGTGACCGTCGATGCGACAAAGGTATCTAAGGCGTCAGCCACACCGTCGCCGTTGTCTCGATACAGATACACGGTCGCTGCTTCAACCGTTGGGTCCGACGCGACGCTGCCATCACCGACGACATCCTCGTAGACGCTACCGCTGATCGACGCTTCAGTCACATCGTTGACATTGACCGAGACAGTACCCGTGTGGACTCCGCCAGTAGCGTCCGTGGCCCGAACATTTAGCACGTGGCTTGTCGTTACTTCGTAGTCCAAATCGTCGGCATTCGCGACGGTAATCGTTCCGGCGTTGTCTATCGCAAAGATGCCTTTGGCGTTGCCTCCAACAATATCAAACTGGACGATATCCCCATCTGGATCTTGTGAAAGTATCGATGCCACGTAGGTTCCATCATGCTCATCAACCGACGCGATCTGTTGATCCGGCACGAACGGGCTAGTGAATGGACTGACTTGGCTTTCCATCGCGATTGCGTTGACGTCGACGCCACCGAAACTGACATCGTCACTGTCAAAGATAAGTGCGGCGGAATCCACGGCTCCCGACGAAGCGTCCAGGTTCAGTGCGATGATGTCGCCAGGATCGACGGTTCCAATACCCGCCACGGTTTCCGATCCGCTCCAAGAGATCAGCAAACTCGCTTCACTAAGCGTAACGCCACCAATAGAAGTCTGACGCTCAACTAGCTCGACCCCGTCGATTTCGCTGGAGAACGTCGAACTAAAGTCCAGCAAAGAACCTGACGAGGTTCCCCCACCTTGCATATCACGATAAAGCGAGATTTCTTGTTCTTGACCATCTACCGATCCCAAGAACGTACCGCGCAACAGTTGAGTGCCCGCCACCACCGTGTTGTCCGTTTCGACCAGCGTAAAGGCATTTACAGCGGCCCCGAACGGCGCAGAAGCGACACTGAAGTACGAGTCCGTACTAGGGCGATACCCAAACAGATCAGACTGACTGCTCAACGCACCCAGGACGTCATTGCCGTCCGCGACGAACAAAATGTCTCCGGCAAGCAGTTGCACTTGAGGCTGACTGCTACCGCCAACCAAGATGTCTTCTCGCACTAGGTGAGCGGCAGTAACGTCGGTTGGACTACTCGCAGGAACCGGCTCAGCATCCAAAACCACCTGAACGTCCCCCGACACCGGACCGGCAGGTCGAAGCACAAACCCAGGGTCGCCGAGGGCAGCTAACACTTCGTTTTGAATAGCTCCGACACCGGTCAGGCTAGGAGCGGAAATCGTCGTGTCGGTGTCAACCGAAAACAGCAACGCGGTTCCATCATGCGTCTGCTGCCGCACCGTGATTGTCGCCGTGGCCGTATCCGATCCTCCGACTCCGTCACTAACGCGATAGACAAATGAATCATCGCCAACGAAACCGAAGTCTGGCGTGTAGCGGAATGCACCATCGGAATCCAGGTTCAAAGTGCCATTTGTCACGTCGGCCACAACCGTGACCGTCAGCGAGGATTGAGAGGTATCAACATCAGAGTCATTGATTAATAGGCCGTTGGTATCGGTAGCCGCGATATCTAGCGTGATACCCTCCACCGCCAAATAGCTGTTGTCTTCCGCGACCGGAGCATCGTTGACGCCAGTAACGTCGATAGTGTTGTTCGCCGTACTTGTGCTCCCCAGCGAATCGACCAGCGTATAGGAATAGTTCAGGGTCGCCGTTGTTCCGCTAGGAAGCGAATCGAACTCCCCATTCGGATCAAAGCTGAAAACGCCGTTGCCGGTGTGAACCAGATTCCCCGATCCGGAATACGAAAATCCATTCAACACCAGCGGTTCAGCGGTCGTCTCTTGGGAGAGCAACAAGTCTGAATCGTTACTAAAGACATCGAAGGATGTCGCTGCATCTTCGCTGGTTATCGCCGACTCCACGTTAGCTTGGGGAGGCGGATTGCCATAGGCACGCAGAAACACACCGTCCGTATCGCCAATTCCATTGCCGCTCCAAACAACGACGTGGCTATCCTTGTTAATCCCGGCAACCGACGCGAATTCTTGTTGCGAGCCGGTTGTTTGGTTGATGCGATACTCGGTATCCCCCGCGTTCAACACTAACAGTGGCAGTCCGCTTCCAAGCTGGACCTCTAACCGACGCCCAAAAGCGCCATAGTCGTCAGTATGCTCCGCTGATGCGTTGCCCTCGCCCTCCCACACAGCGTGGATCCAATCATCTTCCGTGAATTCAACGGACGGATAGAGCTGGCTGCTCAACGTCGACTCATTCACGAACGGCGTCAACGTTGGCGCCGGACGAACGTTCAGGTTTTCGTCGTATACCGAAACATGGATATTTGTGTTCGGATTCAGGAACTGCTGCGTCGTTGCAGCAACAGCCGTTAGGCCGTCTTCTCGCGTATCGATAGCAACATCCGTGAAGGTGGCTGCAACAGAACCTGCTGTCGTCGGACCTGGCGTGGGTGCCACTAGTACGTTGCCCGAAAAGTCGTGCCGGGCGATCTTGAATGTTCCAATGTCCGTGTCATTCCATCCCGCGACCACTTCGCTGGCGGCATCGATTCCGACCGCAGGACGCGGAACCGCATTTGTCGACGTATCGATATTGAATTGGTCAACTGCTGGCGTACCATCCGCGTTGAATGTGCGAGCGTAGATGCCGAAACCCTCGTTGCCATCCCCCTGCCAACCGATGACGAATGCCCCTGCGT
>CAYQMZ010000296.1:0-8534 GCA_964418725.1 uncultured Pirellulaceae bacterium | reverse complement strand
CTATGGTGCTGAGTCGTTAGTTCTCTAAAAAGTAGGGCCCGGTTCCTACCGGCCTTTGTGAGGTCCAACGCCTGTTTGGTCCGGCAGGAACCGGACCTGCGAATCAAACGAATTCACGCCAGTTCTAGCGATCCAATGCCGCATCGTCTTCCAGCATTGTGTGTTTAGGCTTTTCAATGTCGGTGAACATTCCGTTCATCGTTGCCCAGACCAGCAGGCAGAAAAAACCGGCGCTGGCGAGCAAGTAGTTCACCATCGGGGTAATCGCAAAAGCCCCCTCGGTGTCTCCTTGGAATGTGTGAATGAATTCCAGGAACTTGGCACCGAAACCAATCCCGCTGAATAGCAAGATCGGAACGGCGAAAATCAGCGTTATGAAATAGGGGCCGCGTCTTTGTTGGGACATCAGTCTTCTCCAGGGAAGCGGTATGGCTGCGCGTTCGCAGAGCAGTGGTAGCGGATCACTTTTCTGTTCGTGCGATACGTAAACGCTAGTAGCCTTCGGATTGAATGGAATCCAGTTCTTCGTAGTACGGATAGCTGTCTAGCCAGGATCCAAGCCACTGGACGTATGTAATCAATGCAATTCCGCGTTTGTTCGGTTTGTCGGGGGTGCCGTCGAACAGCCAAGGGTATTCGGGCATGGGAGATTCCGGCACCAGTGTCTTCGGCCGATAGAAGTGCACCGCATGCCAGTCGTTGCCGTGTCGACCTCCCTGGCGACTGAGGTCTGGTCCAACCCGGCGGGTTCCGAACAGAACTGGTCGTTGCAATTCGTTTTGGTACTCCCAGGTCTCCGATACCTTGCCGTATCGACGCGACTCGTTCGAAACGGGCCGTACGAACTGACTGTGGCAGTGCCAGCAGCCTTCGCCGACATACAACGAACGTCCTAGTCGCAACGCGTCGGCACAGGCTTCCTCGGTTGGCTCGCCGTACGCTTCGCGAAATGACTCGGGATAGCGCTTGCTAAGCTCCGAGAATTGGTACATGACGTTCGGGTTGACCACTTCCTCCGCTGTCTTTTCGGGGAGGTCTTTGAACATCAGTACGGGAACAACCGCGTTCGAAACAAAGGCAAACAGAAAGAAGCCAATGCCTGCGATGTAAAAGATGCCTGATTTACTCTCTAACATTTCTAATTCTCAGATACGGTTAGACTTGCGTTGATCACGTCAGTCAGAACGATGTTTCACTATGCGGGTGCCATGGCCAATTCGGGAGCTGGTGCTTCTTCGGGAGCGGTGCTGATCGTCATGATGATGTTCCAAATGAAGCACAAGAAACCGAAGAACATAGCCAGACCTGCAAAGATGCGTGTGATCCAGAAGGGCTGCGAGTAGGCGAGCATTTCTTCCCACGGTTGCAACGCGGCCCACGAGAAGCCTTGGAAAATGCCGGCCAATGTTAGGTCCAGGAACATGACGAAGACGCCAACGGCTGACAACCAAAAGTGCCACTCACACAACTTGGTGCTGTACCAAGGCTTTCCGAACAATCGCGGCATCAGATAGGTCATAAAGCCAAATATCCACTGGCTGAAGACTCCAAACATCACCAAGTGTGCGTGTCCGACGACCCAGTCAGTGAAGTGGATCAGTGCTTGGAATGTCATCGTTACCTGCAACGCACATTGAAAGCAGGTGATGAAATAGAGAATCATTCCCGTGTAGAACCAACGTACAGGAATGTTTTGGAAGGCTTTTCGTCCGTCGCCCCAAATCGTACCAACAAAGTTGATGACGACCGTCGCCACAACAAACTCAACGGCAATCGTCGAAATTACCGCACCGTATTGAAGGAACATTGGGATCGGTGTGTAAAGGAAGTGGTGGATACCTTGCAGTGGGTAAAAGAATGCCAGCCCCCAGAAACCAACCAGTGACAATCCATGGCTCCAGATGGGGCGTTTCAAGATGATTGGAACGATGTAGTACATCAGTCCCCATCCCAGCGGAGTCACAAACAGCCCGACCAAGTCGTGGATGAACAAGCCACCGACTGCTCCAGCGCTAGTACCGGTCAACGCGTATTCAGGTAAGAAGTTACCCATCGCGTAGGTCAAGAACGTCCAAACGAAAGCGGCCATGAAGTACCACAAGGACACGTACATTGGACCCTTCGACTTGCTAATCGGAATCAGGAAGTTGTAGGCAACCAACGCCAACCCCAACAACGCGATTGGATCGATCCAGAACGGCGTCTCGCCCCATTCCAAACCTTGAGCTCCAAGATTCATCGAGATATGAAGGCTCTCGGCCATGTTGGCGACCCACGGCTGGTCTTGCAGTGTGGGGCCGAAGATGATCCCCCCAGCGGTGCACAGCAGGATGGCTTGCCAGGCAAAGAAGATGAAGTACGACAACCCGTTGCTGGCGACCTTGTTCAGCGTCAGACGCGGCACGACCCAATGAAGCATGCCTAAGAATGCATTCGCCAAGAAGCCGTATGCAACTGCGTTAGTGTGAACCATCCGCCAACGTCCTGCGGATAGGAACTCGATACCATTCAGCGGATTCCAATGAATCAGCTGAGCGGCCATAAGTAGACCGCCCAACATGGAAATACCTAGGAACGTTAAGGCGGCAAAGAAGTACCAGCGAACGAGCCGTTCATCAACGATATCTTCATGACGAGGGATTTCGCCGCGGTCGATGGATGCAGATTCCGTGGTCATTGTCTTTGGTGTATTCCTAAGCGGTGTGTGAAGCAGTGTTTCGGGATACGACGTAGCGCGCCGATGCAACATCGGCGGAGTTGTGACTGATTGGGTATGTCACGACGTGGTGGGCTCCAAACGTCGTGTTGGCCGACGGTAGATCTGTTGCTTTCCCCAAGGGAAAAGGACTGCCATCGTCCAGGCGAAGACCAGGTGAGTTGCGGCACCAACCCATGGCGGCATGATCTTCGGATCCACGATCCAGTTGCCTCCGAACAGCAGCGGTTGCAGCCAATCCAGAATCAGATAGAAGTTCACGCCCCATACGACTAGGGCAAGCATGCTGGCGAATAGGACGCGTACCATCAAAGTGGCGTTCGGTACGAACTTCGCGAGTGCCATCTGAAGCAGCACCCCAAGAATCATTCCCGTTCCAATGTACAGACAGCAACCGATTGCCAACGCGATGCCCGTGTTGAATTCGGACGACAATGCGCGCTCGCCAAGTGGAAACGTCAGGTAGACCTGAATCAGTCTCAACGGGTGTTGCCCGACGGCAAGCGAGCCCAACACGTTGAACAGTAGGCTTGCAATAGCACCAACCATCCCCAACAACAGTCCGCTGGTGGCGTGGTACATCCCGTAATAGTCGGACTCCGTTGGTTGCCAGATGGCGAGTCGCTTGCCGCTCAATTCACTTTCGAGCTGAGCCACTTCCTCGCGTAGTTCTTGCAGCCGCTTGAGTTTTTCTTCTTCGGACATGTTCGATTTCCGATGCTTCGTCGAAACTTCAAAATGAAAGTTCAGTTCAGGATCAATGAGGATGCAGGCGTCAGTTACGCGGACGGAACGGCTTCGAGTTCCTGTTCGTCTTGTTCAGCGGGCGAAGATTCGTCAGACTCGTCGGCCTGTTCGTCTGCCTCTGATGACGTTTCTTCCTCGGACTCTGGAGGCTCAGTTTCGACGCCGGCCGTCGGATCACCGCCCTCGATGATGTGACGTACGTAGTGAACCAGGTACCAAATGTTGTCTGGCTCTTCGGCAAAGACATCACCGAACGCTGGCATCGGAGTGCCATTGATGCCTGTGTGAATTCGACGGTAGATGTCGATCGGTCGGCGACCTCCGTGCAACATCCTCGCCGTTAGGTCGGCTGCGGGTGCTGGCTCGCCCCACTTGTCACGGTTGATTTGCTCTCGCTTGTCTTCCGGTAGTGCCGCCTGCTTGGCGAGGTACTCAGGATTGATCCACTCGACCTGTCCCTTGCCGTCTTCGCCGTGACATTTCGAACATCCCTGACTCAGGAACAGCTCGCGTCCGGTTGTCACTGTTTCTTCGCTGTATTCTGGCTCCGCACTGACCGGCAGAATCACTTCGTATTCTGCTTCCGTCCAGCTCTCGATGGACGAGTCGACGGCATCAACGAATTCGGCGAAGTCGATGTCCTCTTCTTCGTCGTACTCTTGTGACATGAAGGTGACGAAGTTTTCGACTTCACCACGACGACTCAGGAACGTGACGTAATCGACGACCGCGTCGAGATCTTCCTCAGACATCCACGGAAAGGCGGGCATCGACGTACCTTTGGCACCGCGACGAATGGTCCGAACCAGATCATGTCTTGCCGGCTTCGATCCGTACGGCGTTGACGTGAACTTGAAGACGCCTTGCCTGTAGTCACGTGGTCTGGGACGCAGATGCAGTCCCGCTGGTCCTTTACCGTCACCCGTGACACCGTGGCAGCCCGCGCATCGTGCCGTGTATACCTCAGCACCGTGTTTCAAATGTTCTGGTATCGCAGAGTCGATCAAGGGTACGGGTTCATCCTCGTCCGGTTCCTCGGCTTCTGGATCTGGGATTCGCAGTCGCGGATTCACCGGAGTTCCGAAGAGCCTTAGCAGACCAGAGGAGATGTTGCCCTGATGTTGTGCCGGCAAGCTGGCAAATTCGTCACTTGGAGAGAACTCCAGGATCGGTTGTCGATTACAACCCAACGAAACAACGAATACGAGGCACAGCAGAAGAACCGAACCACCTGATGAGTAGCCGTTCGAAGTTGAAGCAACGCTCGACCTGATCTCTGTGCGACGTCGCCGAAACCAACACTGGTCATGCGAGTTAGCGTGATACATGAAGGATTCCAACTGGGATATAAATCTTGGTTGTTTTGAAACTCTGAATGCTGTCGGGCGGAACGTGACACAATCTCGAATGAGCGCCTAGGCTGCCGACAATGGTTCAAGCGTTTTCAAACGCCAAAGTGTGCGGGCATCAGTAACGGCTGCTCACGAGGTGTGCTCGTTCGCACGATTCGGTTTTGAGCTAGCCCGATTTGGGAAAGCGAATCGTCAATTGCCCCCGGTTATTGGCGTGCGCGAGAAAACAGTCTTCTCTTGCTTAACTCGGTTCTCGAATTCGCTGACGGTGACCGACGGACATACTTCCAGCCGATTGCAGTTGCCGCACACTGTGCGCACGACGTCGCTAGTGCCTCGTGCGCCTGCGGTTGAGCCGAAAAAGTCGCAGAGCGCGAGAAGGTTTTGACACATTAGGATTGTCTCCAACAGCCTGACGAATGAACGGTGGGTCGCTTTCGCAACTGCTGCGCCACAAACCGTGCGAACTGTGCGTCCGCAGCCGCCTTGCACTTGTTGAGACGCTCAGACCGGCTCGAATTGCTCTAACCAGGCAGGACTTAGCCCTGATTTGCAAGCGAGATCGTTTGGTTTTCGGCAGAACGAACCAAGGTCCCCGGCAAGTGTGCGACTTCGGCTATGTGCCGGACTGACCCGCGGCGCGCCATACCGCACAGAGTCGCGTCGTTTTAAGCGCGTCGTCAGTCGCCAAGGGGCGCGAGCCGAGAGCGGTTGTGAGAGCCGTGTGTCGCCGTCGGTGAAGTTGGAAGAAGTTCGCGGCAGCGCAGTCAGCAGAATAGACACAGTTTCAAGAGTAAACGTCGCTGCGACGTCGGCTAAGGAGGATTGCCCGTTACTGAATATGATGCCAACGCCGAAGCGGTATCTGGTTTGCGTTCACGCTCAGCGGAGAAACTGAACAGAGATCGAGGGCGCACCATGACGCTACTTGAACAACACGAAGAACAGACAGCACTGAAAATTCATAGCCAATTGATGTCCCCTAAAGCTTACTCGGCGTCGACAAAACGGGTTGAACTTCGCTCGACGCCGGTTTCTTGGGTCTACCTGACCGAACGCTTTGCATTTAAACAGAAGCGGCCTGGGAAATTCCCATCCGCTGACCAATCAAATCTGGCTGCTCGCCAAGCTGCGTGTCGACAGGAATTGCTAAAGAACCGACGCTTCGCCCCCGGAGTTTATCTAGGGTTAGTTTCGGTGGTCGAGGAGCCTGATGGACTATTTCGCGTGTCTCCGGGCAGTTCGGAGTCCAGCGAGTGGCTGGTCAAAATGAAGCGACTTTCGGAAGGTGCTTCATTGGAATCGCTCATCACTTCATCGCGTCTAACGGAAGAGCGAATCGTGCGTGTCGCGAGTTTTCTTTCGCAGATGTACATGAGCCATGCACCGGCGATCGTCGTCGGTAAGAGTCATGTCGCGTCGTTGCGTTCCCGAATTCTCAGCAATGCTAGAACATTGATAGAGCTTCTGCCCTCGCAAGCGGATGTGGTGAAGCTCTCGAGTGATTGGTTAGTGCAGACTACCGAAACGCGAAGCGACGAATTCTGTGAACGCGCGGCGAACGGATATGTGGTCGATGGACACGGAGATCTGCGCCCAGAGCACATTTACCTGAATGGTTGGCAACCGTCTCTCATCGACTGTGTTGAGCAACCTAGGGGCCTGCGCGAAAACGACGTGATTGATGAATTGTCGTTGTTGGCGATGGAGTGCGATATGCTTTCGGCGAGTATGGCCGGTCGTCAAATAATGGACATTTACCTGCAGAAAAGCCGCGATCGAGCGCCATCTTTCCTGGCAAACTTCTACAAGTGTTTTCGAGCTTGTGAGCGTGCAAAGGAATGCATGATGAGGATCGATCCCGAATCCAAATGGGAAGGTGCGAACCTCAGGAAGATGGCCCAAAGGTACCTTCTGCTTTCGACACAATACATCTGCGACAGTTAAATAAATGAGTTGCGTGTGAGACGCGTCGAAGCTAACGAAGCCGAAGCCTCTGATTGAAGGCAGCAGCTACGATTCGATTGTACCTAGCTGGTCGACACGCACGACGACGCACGTGCAGTTGTCTCGGCTGCCTTCTTCGATTGCAGACTTCACGATAGCATCTGCTGCCGCCTGAGGTTCGTCGTGCAGATTTAACAGGTTCTTGATCTCGACAGGTAACAGCATGTCGGTTATGCCGTCGGTGGTAAGTACCACAACATCGTTGTCTTGAAGCTTAAGGGAACGTACGACGGGAAGGGCGTGTTGAAAGCGAGTGCTAATTGCGTTGGTGACGATATTTCTCATGGGATGGTGTCGCACTTCGTCTGCTGAAAGCTGATGCGAATCTACCATCTTCTGTACGTAGGTCTCGTCCTTCGTAAGTTGATGAAGCTGATTCTCTCTATAGAGATAGATTCGACTGTCGCCGACGTGTGTCCAGAGCAAAGTGCCGTTTACTATGTAGGCGAGCGAGAACACGGTACCCATCTTGCGAAATGATGAATTCGTGCTTGCTGCGCGAACCATATCAAGCGCCGCAACTCGGATGGCGCGTGCCACGGTGTCTTCTAGGTTGGTGTCCGTTTCGTCGTCACCGCGAAAACACATGCTCTTTATCTTGCGTTGCAGTTTCTCCAGTACGATCCGGCTTGCTTCGGCACCACCCGCATATCCCCCCATTCCGTCCAGCACGACAAACAACCGGCAATGGTCGGAAGCAAACGCAAGGTCGTCGTTACTGTCTCGGTGGTTGCCAATGTCGCAACGCGATCCGACGACTAGTTTCATACCGTCGCCACGTTTGCAGCACACGCCGCGCGGGCAATGAATCTGAGGCAGTTCATGCATGGTACCGTTCCCATGATTGGCTGGTGTCCGACTTTAATGCGGCAACTGTCATGCCCACCGTTAGAGTTGGCGGCTCGAGAATCCTGGATGCGACAGTCCAAGACTGGGGAACGATCGCCAAAAGAATTTGCAGCTTTCGGGCGTGCGATTTGAGTCGAATCGTGCGTTTCGGCACGCCTAGACAGGGAACGCTAATGAACGTGGGTTTTGTCACTACTAGCACGGTCCAGAGTGCTGTGACAGAATCGGAACCAGTTAATGTTTCGGGCAGACGTACTTTGAGAAACTGCTGACAAATTCGTCGACTTCGTCGACCTGGGCACGGAGCGATTCAAAGACGTTCGAGCTGATCGGCCGCTGACACGCCCGTCCTAACATTGATCTTAATCAAACGTGATTCAAACTGAGGAACTCAGGAATTGAGTGATCTGCCAACTGCTGATATTCAGCTCTTCAATCTCTCTGCGGATGACCAAATTCTACATGCGAATTTCTTGGTGATTCACGTTGATGATGTTGCGGCGCCAAGTTGTACCGCCGTGCATATCGGCCACTTTTTGCGTCACAATGGTGAGGAGGAACTCGCGTTTCCTAGTGGAAACTACGTCACTACTTCGCCATTTCGAATTGAGACTTCGAGGCTTGGAAAGCCGTTTGATGAAGTGACGCGCGAAGACATGGCGAGCTTGAGAGAAAAGTACGAACTCGACAGCAATACCCAATTTTCCGTCTTGCTCCGCAATTCCGTTGAAAAACTGGATGAGTCGACAATTAACTCCGACATCGCGCAGTACGCGATGGAGTATCACAAGCATCGCGAGCAAGATATCGAACAGGCCTACTTGGAAGCATCTGCTGCGTTTCAAGATTTGCAGCTGCATCCG
>CAYQMZ010000295.1:0-8536 GCA_964418725.1 uncultured Pirellulaceae bacterium | reverse complement strand
CGATTTCCAATGTGAGTGTCGAACTTTTTTGTTCCACCTTGCGGCAAATCGATTTCGCTAGGCTCCTCAGGTTACTAGCTGCAATTCCTTTGGCGTCTGAGTAACGTATCCGCAATAATGACCGCCCGTGCGTTTCTCAGTTGGTCACCTGTTCGTGCAATGGAATTCGCGATATGCCGAATAGGCCTACGCACATCTCCGATCCGCTTAGCCGAAGTGGTCGACATCCCTGGGTGAAGTGGACCGCTTGCGTCGTTGCATTGGTTTGCGTCGCAATCGTGATTACCTGGAATCGCTATCAAGCCTACGAGGCGTCCAGAGAGCCACTTATTCTTGGCAACACGACCGTTGAACGCTGGATGTTCGAGAGGATGGCACTGGATTCCGTGGCTGGTAGAGATTGGCGGAAACGAAATCGCCGGAAGTTGCTGGCGCTTGCGAAGAAGAGTCTGGGCCCAAAGACGTACGAACAACCAAAAGTTTCGCCCGGTGAGATTCAGTTCTTGGGGGCTTTGGAGTCTGTCGCGAGAGTGTCAACGCCGCACTTGGATGAGCGATGGATGGTGCCCAACCATTTGGAGTGGCTATTCATTGACCACCAGCAAGAGCTCGAGAACCGTGATGCTGACGATCAAAAATCACTGGCAATGGAATTCTGGCCCACCTTTGATGCGATGCTGGATGATATTCCTCAGTTCAGAGACCACACACGCGACAAGCTTCGTTGGAACTATCTGGCCCGTTTGTGGCCAGAGTCAACGCAAGACATGTTTATCGGCAGCTACATGGCGATGGACATCATCTCAAGGCAGAACCTCCTGACTGGATTCCCGGCCGGGACGGTTCCCTATCGAAGTCCTCTTCCGGACGTGATTCCAGCGGAAACCAAGTTGGAGATTCTCAGGCGAATCCGTCACCGAGTCCAGGAAGAACGCGTCGATGCGGACGTGAAGACGTATCGGTGGATCGACGTCTTCGACCCCTTTCTCTATGAACCGGAACTAGAAGCCACAGAACTTGCAGTGATCGACTGGGCGATAGCCAGTGTTGATCACCCCAGCGTCATTGACGACTGGATGAAGCTAACGGAAGCCGATTTCGGTAAGGAACCAGCGAATCGCTCAATGCCGTTTCCGCATCCCAAGGTTTTTACCTTGCCACACAACGCAGGATTCGATCGCCACGTCCTCGAACTCGCAAAGCATCGGAACCCAGAATTTCAAAGGATAGCTATCGACGCTGTTCAAAAGTTTCCGTCACCTAACCGGCTGATCGCGCTTGATGCGATCATTGCGAACGGGCACGCGGATCTTCGAGCTAGAGCGAAGCAGCTGAAGAGAGAGCTCAACGAGTCTGCCTCTGTTGCCGTGCCTCATGTCGACTGACCAGTTAGGTAGTTTGCAGCACAAAGAACTGATAGCCATAGGCGTGTTGGAACTTTCGCCGGGTATCGATTTCTTTCTGAGTTGCGTCGACGATCTTCAACGCTTCGGTGTCTGACTCATATTTTACTCGTAACGACGGCAGTTTGGCTTCGAGCGGCGTGTAGTAGTCGTCCCACCAAGCCGAGTCCGGCAATGTGAAGTCGCCGACTATCTGGTACCCGGCCGAAATTGCCTGCCGTTTGATGACATCAGTGTTTGTCATCGCCGGGTACTCGTTCTGCCAATACTCCGCGATTTCTCCGGCTGGGTTGTCGACGAGCCAGACAAGTTCGGAAAATGCGAGATAGCCTTGGCCGCGAATGAGTGGTCGCCACGTCTTCAGGGCTTGCTCAATGCCAACGTTGTAAGCGGCTGCCTCACACCAGATAAGATCGACAGACTCGTTCGGAATACGCAGCGATGTCATGTCGTCGTTTCTGATATCCACACGGCCCGCGACGTCGGTTTGCTCTAGTCGCTGCCTGAGTTCGTCCAGATATTCATCGCATGTGTCCACTGCAATGATTTGGCCGGAACACACGTCCAGGAGTGCCATCGTTTGGGCTCCTGGGCCACAACCAATGTCCACTACGACAGGACTGTCGGGCAACTGTGAACAGAGATTGTATGCCTTCAATGTGCTGTCGCGATCGCCAGGACCTTGCCGCGGCAATCCACGCTGCACATCGAAAAACACTTCCATAAGTCTTGGGTTCGGATCCATTTCGTCATTGTGACAACTCAGTGAAACTCTTGATAGTTCAGGCAGCGGCTGGACGGACTTCACGCCGTGTCGTCGAAAACTTCCGAGGCGACTCGAACCTGACGCGGTCTTTCAGTGTCGATTCAGGACCTTTCGTGTTTGGAAAGTCCAATGACTCCGTATCGTCAAATTCGTGCCGACTTTGATCGCGACAGTATTGTCGTCTATCAGGCCTATCGCAGGGAAATTGCTGAACCCAGCATCAAAGCCGGACGGTTTGTTGAGCCGTTCTCGTGGGGGCGTATGACGTGGATCAAGCCGTCATTCTTATGGCTGATGGCGCGGAGTAACTGGGGAACGAAGTCTGGCCAAGAGAACATTTTGGCCATTCGAATCAAGCGTGAAGGCTGGCAACGGGCGCTTAAACTCGGCGTGCTCACCAGTTTCGAATCGCGAACCCACAAGGTGGAACCGAACTGGCGGAGTCAATTCGAAGAAACGCCGGTACATGTACAGTGGGATCCCGAACGAACGATTCACGGTAAGAAGCTGGAACATAGGTCGATCCAGGTTGGAATTAGTCGAGACTTGATTCGAGAGTTCACAGACGATTGGACGTTGGAAATTTCAGATTTCACGCCGAGGACTCGGAAGATACGTTCGCTGTATCTCGCAGGAAATCGAAAGCGTGCAAAAGAGCAACTGCCTCCACAGCGTGTTTATCCGGTTTCCAAGGACATTGTGTCACGTCTAGGAATGGCTCGTTAGATCAGACGCCGCCCGGCTTAGGTCGGGCCAGCGTCGGTGGGACTTGATTCGGTCGCCTAGAAACACTCTCGGCCTGGGGCATGCCGACTAAAATGAGTTTGTGGCACTAACGCATGTGCATCGGCTGCTGCTTTCCACGTGAGTCTTTATGGTGAATCACAATCCCTACCTATCGCCGATCCGCACCGACGTAGAGGCTGCATCCTCATCTCAATGGACGGTCCGTTTCTGGATTTGCTTTCACGTTTGCGCCCTGATCGTATCGGCACTCATTTCACTTATAGACTCAGGCCGCATCGGCATTAGTTTTTCGTCGATCGGGATTCTTCAATGGCTTGTTTTTCCTGCTGTAGCAGCATGGATTGTGTGTCCCATCGCCATCTTCGTTTGCATCCTGCGACCATCCATGAATCGTCGGAATTGTTGGATAGTTATTACGCTTGAATCCCTTCTTGTTTTAGCCCATCCCTTTGTGTTGCTTCCGACCTTTCAGTAGTCGGCTGTTGGGTTGCTACAATCCTGATGTCGCTAGTTCGGCTAGTCTCTGTCGCAACGACAACCCGCCGTGAAGTCGCAATTCCCTGTCTTGAAGGTTCGTTATGTCTGATTCGTCCACGCCTAGATTCTTGTCAGCTTCGCCTTACGAAGACAATGTTCTTGCATTGCCCGTCACCGATCTTGATGCGGCAACTGAATGGTACTGCAATCACTTTGGCATGACGGAGGTCGAGCGTCGGAACGAACCACATCCTGCTGTTATCCTAGAACGCGACGGAGTACAGATTGGTTTCGCCATTAACGGTGGCGATCCATCGCAGGAGGGTGCAGCCATTCGTGTTAACAACATTCAAGGAATCATGGCAGAACTCGCGTCGACGGGCCTTGGTATCGCGAACCCTCGCGTGGACGAACGTGATGGCGAAAAGTTTGATGTGTTCTTTATCGTCGCGCCTGACGGGCTCTGCTACTACTTCAACGCACCGGTAAGCCAGTGATTCGACGTTCCCAAGCCTAAAGTCCTCGCCTCGTCCGCTACGGAGTTGGTTGGGTATTCCGCGTTATTTCAGGTTCATCACTCTCGTGATGTTGGGTGCTCCATACTCGGCGGCACCAGTGAGGACTCGAACGTTGCGGGCAGGTTTGCATTCACCGGGACTGTGCGTGTGTCCGCATAGCACCGTGATTTCTTTCGTTGGGAATACGGACGCTACATCAAGGATCGCTCGGCCCATCGCCTGACAAACGAAGTGAGGAGCCCATTCGTCATCACTGATCTGTCCTTGGTACCAACAGGCTTCGCGGAATGGTGGCACGTGTGTCAGGACAAAGACCTGTTCGAAATCCGGTAACGCCAACATCAACTGCTCGCGAACATGATTGGCTGCTTCGTCGCCCAAGCGATGGAGTTCAATCAAGCGGTCTTGCTTGGTGAACTTTGCCAGTTCCTCGATCAACAGGTAGTCATTCATCATCACGAATGACCGGTTGTAATCACCCTCTCTCGCATCGGCCCAGCCATCGTGTCCGATCAGTCCAGCGCGATCGGTCAAGCGAATCGGTTTCTTAGCCGTTGTCAAAAAGTTCAGGGTGTCGGAGTCGGCGGCGAATTCGTCAACTAGCGTTCGCACGGATTGGATACCGCCGTAGTAGAAATCGTGATTGCCCAGAACGATGTAGGTAGGCAATTGCAGGTCACGCTCAAGCACGGACAACCACGACACGACGCTTTCTGCCTCGGCAATGTCACCTCCGATCAGAACGGAATCGACCTGAGCTCGCAGGACTTCGTCGATTAAAGCTTCGTAGGCGGCTGTATCGACGAAATTCAGGTGCAAGTCGGTAAGCCAAGCGATACTGTGCATGTGTGTAGAACTTGAGTTCGGAGCTACGTAGAATGTCGACCACAACTCATCATACAAACCGCAGCTCGACAAATCAGTGCACGATGTCTTGCGAGCATCCCTAACTCGGAGAATTATTCATGGCCGCGAAAACCTGGACGCTATTTGATCAAACGAGCGGGGAACATCTGGGGTACCAGCAACTTGGCGATCACGCCGAGTTCTCAGTGCTCAAGAGTGGCCTGTCCACGGGCGTAGAAATGGTAACTCTGGACACTGGGAAATTGAAAATTCACGTGCTGCCAACACGCGGCATGAGCGTTTGGAAGGCTGAGTTTGGCAATGAGCCGATAGGCTGGAAGTCGCCCGTCCGTGGACCCGTGCACCCCAGCAACGTGCCACTTATGGAGCCCGGTGGATTGGGTTGGCTTGACGGTTTCGATGAGTTGTTGGTGCGGTGTGGACTCGAGAGCAACGGTGCGCCGGAACACAGTGCCGACACGGGGCAGTTGATGTATCCACTACATGGACGCATTGGAAACAAGCCAGCATACAAAGTTGAGTTGACCGTCGACGGCGACGAACTGAAGCTCAGCGGGTGGGTCGAGGAAACTCGGTTCCACTTTTTGAAAGTCAGAATGAAGAGCACGCTGACCGCCAAATTGAACTCGGCGAGCTTTGATGTTCACGATGAAATCACCAACTTATCTGCAAGTCCAGCGGAAGTGCAAATGCTGTATCACGTGAACTTTGGGCAGCCGTTGTTGGACGCGGGTTCGCAAGTGATTGCGCCGGTGAAGGAACTCGTGCCACGGAACGCGCATGCGGCGACCGGCCTCACGAATTGGGACAGCTATACGGGCGAGACGCCAGGCTTCGAAGAACAGGTCTATTTCACGACGTTGCAGGATGACGGAAATGGGCAGACGCAAGTGCTACTAAAGAATGCTCATGCAACGCGAGGAGCAGCATTGCGATTCAACACACAAGAGCTTCCCTGTTTCACCGTCTGGAAAAACACCACGGCCGCAGAAGATGGCTACGTCACGGGGTTGGAGCCTGGTACGAACTATCCGAATCCACGTACGTACGAAGGGCAACAAGGCCGCATTATCAAGCTGCCGGGCAACGGATCAGCCTCGTTGTCGCTGGGTTTTGACTACTGCGAGAATGAGGAAGCAGTCAAATCCGTAGAAGCGGCAGTCGACAAGCTTCGCACTGCCGACGCTAAAATCCATCCCAAGCCAGTCGACGGATGGTGTGCTCCGTAGGTTCGTCGGCCCCGATAGTTTCAGTCTTGCTCCCGCTCGTCGTGTGCGGTTCGGTGGAGCTTGGACGGGCATGAAGAGGGCAACACCGGGGGCCATTCTGCAGACCTAGATGTGCAAGAATTTTCTTAAATTAAAGAGGCCGTTTATTGACGAACTCGGTGTCGAATTCGCCCATCCTCTTTGCTCAGAAAGGTTTGAGCTGTTTTGTCTGATTTGACAAAAAAGCGGTAACCTAGGTTCAATTACCCGAACAACTTGACGATTTTCCACCCCCCAGATGAGAATGAGTGGGTACTTCGGTGAGGGTCAATTTGCTTTACACGTAGTAACGAAGGGGCGCGTGCTAGTTGCCGGCAAAACTTATCAACACTGCCAGGCTCGTTAGCACCACACTTAATGTCGTATTCTCGACGGACGGTGGCCCCGTGAGGGAACTCGTTTCTTATTAACAACGAGGAGGGGGAACCATGAGTCGTCCCAGTGTTTCCGCGCGAGATTACAAACTCGTCAGCAGCTTCGAAGCAATTCGCAACACGTTGCTCGAAGATCGATATCAAGACCGCTTGTCAAAGCCGTTAGCGTATTGGGTGCTGCCCAATGATCGTCGGCTGCCGTTGAAATTCTTAAATCGAAGTATCGGCGAACTGCTGAATACGCCCTTCGAGGAATTGTCAGCGACACCAGGCATCGGCCAAAAGAAGATCAGTTCGCTCGTCAAACTTTTGATGCGGGCAACCAAGGATCAGCCACCTACGGTTCCGTTCGGTCTAGGTGAAATGCAAGACGAACAGGGGACCCATTTGCGAGTCGATGCAGGAACCGAGTTCAATCCAAGTGTCGTTTCGGAAGCTCTGTGGAGTGAATGGACAAGTCGCGTCAAAGCGATGGGGCTCGGTGACGAACGACTAGGCCGAGTGGCTCAGTCATTGGCCAGCATGCCGTCCGTGATCTGGACGAAGACACTGGGGGAGTACGAAGATCTGTCGCTTGCTCAAATACGCGGGTTGCGCACACACGGAGAAAAACGAGTCCGCTGCGTGATGCGTGTCTTCCATCGTGTGCATGAAGTGGCATCAAAACATCAGGTCGAAGGGGTCCCGGCGATACGTCGTCGACTGGGTTCCGAAGAGATTTTGGGAGTGACGAAGTGGATACAGGAAAAGATCCTGGCACCTACATTGCCGTCGATCGAAGAAGTTCGTGAGCACTTGGCGGATCCGATTCTGCGACAGATTCGTCTGGATTGCGGCGACTCTGTTCATCACATTGCCCTGCAACGCTTGGGGATCGACACTCAGCCTATGAGCGTTCGAGAACAAGCCCAGGCGATGGGTGTGACTCGGGCTCGGATCTACCAACTGCTTGATGACTGTCACAAGGTTGTGGACGTTCGTTGGCCGGAAGGTCGCGGTTTGCTGGATCGTATGACTGCGAAGTACGGCGCATGTCTTGGTCTTGAACCGATCAACGCCGCTTTGTTCCTAGCTGTACGCCAGTTGTGCTTCCCGGATCGCAACGAAGTCGATACGCGTACTGCATTTAATACCTTCACGCCGACTTCTGACCGCTACGGCTAGTCCGCAATCGTCGCCTAGACCTGAATTCTCGTCCTAAACAACGATCGGCGCTGAACGCGCCGATCGTTTTCTTGTGATAGATCGTGAACTTTGTGGATTCGTGATACGGACTGGTACAAGTTGTCATTCCAGTTCGTCTATTCAACGATGGCGACAACATCGAACCAATCCTGAACATCGGTTTTGAACCTGCCGAATTCCCGGAACATTCGGGGGAATGCACGACGAGAAGAGCAACGTTGTTCTTGAATTTGCGTTAAAACTTGGCGAAACTGGGGATCTACTGCGGTGCGCTTTCCTACCGTGAGAAAAGCGTTAGCCACGTACGAGGTCATTCGGGCGTAAACACTGAATGCTTGCGTGGATCCTTCCAACCTGCAGTGATTTGATTGCGTCACTACTCTGGGGATCGGTGATGATGTGGCATCTGCGTCATGTTGTGTTGCGCGTTGCGCTGTGCTTTCTGATGGCTGGTTTGTTAGGTCCACGTGCGTTCGGGGATCAAACGACGGACGAAGATCAGGCACCGGTCAGCTACGACCAACAAGTCCGACCGTTGTTCCAAGCAAAGTGCCAAGGTTGTCATCAACCCGCGAAGGCGTTGGGCGATTATGTGATGACGTCGTTCGACAAGCTGTTGTCCGGTGGTGAAACAGGCGACGCGGCCATCGTGCCTGGTAAGCCTGAGGAAAGCTATCTGTTTCAACAGATTGAGGTCGTAGATAGCGAGGCAGAGATGCCGAAGAACGCTGATCCACTCACGACCGATGAAGTGGCTTTGGTTCGTCGATGGATTGAGCAGGGCGCGGTCGACGATACACCTGCGTCTTCTAAGGTCACGTACAGCGCAGACAACCCGCCGAAGTATGTTCGTCCGCCAGTAGTCACGTCGATGGATTACTCGCCTGACGGAAAGCTAATTGCCATCGCTGGGTTTAGCGAAGTCCTCATT
>CAYQMZ010000294.1:7627-8538 GCA_964418725.1 uncultured Pirellulaceae bacterium | reverse complement strand
TATTGCGACTTACTGGGGGTGAACCCATTCAGTCGAACCATCTGACCAGTGCTCTCGTTTCCAAATCGGGACTTCGACCTTCAACGTATCGATCAACCAGCGTCCCGCCTCGAATGCTACGGCGCGATGAGCACTACTGACGGCGATGGCTACACTCGCTTCTCCCAGCGGGACGTTTCCAAGTCGATGAACGATGCCGCATTCAACCAACTCCCATCGTTCGCGAGCATGAGATTCCAACTCCTCAAGTTTCTTCGATGCCATCGGCTGATAGGCTTCGTAGTCGAGCGTCGTCGTCTGGCGACCGTTCGTGAACTCGCGAGTTGTGCCCAGAAACAGCACAACAGCACCCGCCTGAGTCGAACCGACCGTTTCCAGCAAGTCGTTAACGTCAATCGGAGATTCCGTCAATTCGATCATGATTAGAGCACTCCATGAATAGTCGGCGACAGCCGGTTAGCCACCACTAACCGGGGGAATACAAGCCAATTCGTCCGCTGGCGATACAACCGTGTCGTCCGCAGCGTAGTCCGAGTTCACGGCGAAACGTAACGAGGCGTTCATGGGCAGCAATCCAGGCAAACGTTCAATCAAGCCAGTTCGAACTGCCGCGATGGTCGACGAATCATTGGGTAATTCAATTTCGATTTCGTCGGCTTCCGCAATTTGACGGGCCAACGCGAACAATTTGACTGTTACCTTCATCTCACTCGTCTCACAGATCTGCCTTCCGATGCGGCGGCTTCGAATATGTGTGTTATGCCTTGGCTCTAGCGGCCGTAAGTGGATTGGGCGTCAATCCGTACGAAGCAGCCAGCAACTTCAACGGATGCACAGTAGCCTTGTTACAGCCCTGCTGCATTTGCATACGGCAAGCGCTGCATTCACTGGCGCCCATCTGTACGGAAGCA
>CAYQMZ010000294.1:0-7617 GCA_964418725.1 uncultured Pirellulaceae bacterium | reverse complement strand
TTCGCGCCGCAGTCCATAGATCCCAGCCATTCCACTGCAACCTCGATCAATGCCTTGAACTGAAACGCCCGGAATCAGGCTCATTAGTTTCTCGCCTGCGCGATTGTTGTGGAGCGCCCGGACGTGACACGGCTCATGATAGGCAACCGTCGTGTTGATTGGCTTCAGATCTAATTCAAGCTTGCCAGCCAAATGTAGCTTCCACAGATAGTCGCAAGCTTCGCTGGTGTTTTCTGCAACCAAATCGGCTTCCACATCATCAATGATGTTGGGGTACTCTTCGATCAGTGCCAGTGCTGCCGATGGTTCAGTAGCAATCACGTGATAGCCTTGTCGAATCGCATCGGCCAGCAGCGATACATTGCGTCGAATGATGGGGGCGGCGCGCTCCACGTTGCCTTGCGAAATCAAGGTCATGCCCGAGGGTAATTGCCCGGACGGCACATAGACTGCGATGCCGTGATGCTCCAGAATTGCGATCAGCGACTTTGCCAGCTCAACATCAAAATGATTTGCGTACAGGTCAACGAAGTAAGCAACCTTCTTGCCGGGCAGTTTGTTCGGTTTACTCAATCGCCTGCGTTCTGCCGTTCGCATATAAGGCCGAGTCGCAAACTGAGGCAGCTTTCGCCCCATCGAGATGCCCGTGATCTTTTCAATCAGCCATCGCAACTGCGGCTTTTTGTTCATCCAGTTGGTGAGGGTGGCGAAGTGACTGCCATACGCACACAGTAAATCGACGCGTCCCAGCAACCACTCTGAGATTCGCAAGCCGTTCTGGCTGACAAATTGCGATTTGCACTCCGTCATCAACATTGGAATGTTCACGCGTGCGGGACAATCGAGTCGACATTGATGGCAGTTTACACACAGGTCCGCCACTTCCTTCATAGACTCGGTTGCTACCGCACTCCACTCGAGACTGCCGGTAAACACAGCCCGCATGAGGTTCGCCTTCGCGCGGGGCGTGGACTCCTCCGACGGGTCATTTCGAAAAATCGGACACATCCGCTCGAATGAAGAAACAGTTTGGCAACCACCACAGCCATTGCATGTTCGAGCGGCGTGAACGGCATCATCGGCGTTCCAGTTCAGCTTTAACTGGATGAGTTCGACATCGTTGCCCGCTTCGCTCGTATCCGCTTTCGCTGCACCAACAACCGGACGAAGGTTGTGCGAAATCGGCTGAGCATCTGTCGCCACGACTTTCCCAGGATTCATGATCCCGCGAGGGTCGAACATGTATTTCACTTGGCGAAAGACGTCCTGCAGCGGCCCAAACTGCTCCTGCATGAACCACGTTCTGCTTAAGCCCGTCCCATGTTCGCCGCTGATCGTGCCGTTGATCGCGATGACTTCTTGGTACAGATCCTTTGCGAGCTGGTGCAGGCGATGAACGTGATCCAGATTGGCTAGGTCAAGAAATGGTCGCACATGTAACTGACCGTGCCCCGCGTGTGCGAATAGCGACGCCGTCACTTGATGTTGCTTCAGCACGTTTTGCAATGTGACCAGGAAGTCAGGAAGTTTCGCCGGCGGCACAGCAATGTCTTCGACGAACGGCAGTGCACGCGTTTGCCCCTTCAATCGATAGAGCGTCGGGACGACGTGGCTGGACAACTTCAAATAGAAAGCGACCTCCTCCTCATCCAACGCTAACTTGGCATCAAAAGCCAACCGCTTCTTGCGTTGAATCAGCTGGATAATCTGTTGCAGTCGTCCGCGCACTTCGTCAGCGGCGTCCTCTTGCACCTCCACCAGCAACGAAGCCTCTGCGACCTCGGGCAGTAGCAATTGAAATCGCATGTCGGATTCGGAGGCAAGTCGTAGCAGTCGTCGATCCAACAGGTCACAAGCACTTGGCCGGAAACGACGCAACTCCAGCGCCGCTCTAGCCGCAAGCTCGATACGCTCGAACAATAGCAACGCAACCCCACGGTGTTTGGGAATGGGGACGGTGTCCAGCGTGACCTCGGTGATGATCCCGAGCGTGCCTTCCGAGCCCACCATCACGTCGACTAAATCGACCGGTTTCTTCTCGTGCGTCTCGTACAAGTGGTAGCCGCAGCGATTAACTAGTGTCTTCGGACGATACTCTGCGATCGTCTTGTTGTGGCGTTGAGCCAAATCATTGACGCGTCGCTGAAGGTTGCGAACACGATCGTCGCGAACGTTGGATTGCTCGCGATCCATTTCGACGACCTGACCGTCGGGCAGGACGACCTGCATCGCACGAACGTGCTGTCGAGCCGAACCGTGCGTCAACCAATGACTGCCGGATGAATCCAGGGCGACCACGCCACCGACCGTCGTTACAGCCAAGTTCGCCGGATCGGGACCAAATCGTCGATTCTGCTTTGCCAGCAGCCGATTCAACTGAAACAGCGGCATCCCAGCTTGGACCGTCGCCGAATCGATATCAAAATCGAGTGGCCGTTTCATGGCGTGCGCCATGTCCATCACCAGCCCCGCACCGAGCGACTCGCCAGCCAGCCCAGACCCGGCTCCACGTGGATGGAGCGAAATCGAGTTCTCAGAAGCGTACTGAACAACGGAAACGATGTCGTTGACGCTGCGTGGACGAACTACCCCAAGCGGCTTAATCTCATAGATGCTCGCGTCACTCGCGTACATCTGCCGAAATAGATCGTCGCAGCGAACTTCACCTTGGATGATGCCGCGTAGATCGGCTTGAATGCGTTCGCGTTCTGGGTCCATGCTTTGTTAGCAAGAGTTGTGACTCGTGCCGCGATCTCACGCGGTTGCACTGCACAGCATCCTACCGCAAGTGTGCCAATATCGCACCCAGGCGGCACCGGCATCTGGAAGCCACAAACCAATCATGACTCTAAATTCGGCCGCGAATCACCAATCTAGGTGTTGGCCGGCGAGCCAGTGTCTTCGGCGCGGTCCGATTTTTGAGCATTGGCGGCATGAGCCTGAACAGCCTCTTGGTATTCTTTCTCTTCCTTAGCCTGCTTCAAACGCAAGGCTTGCTGCCGGTGCTTTTCGTACGCTTCCATGTCAAATTGGTCGTAGTCATCAAACCCTGGCAGCCCACGATATTGAGCATGACATCGATAACACTCGAGCACATTGCCCATTGTCACGTACAACACGACGTCGATAAGTGCCGTCAAAAGCAGCACAGCGAACGTAGCGGCAACGTTGTGGTATGCCCAAAAATAGCTGCTGACGGCGAAACCGATCACCACGATCGTCACCCCCAATCGCTGGGGAAAGTCCTTCCGTACGAACAGTTCGGTACTCGGGCAAACAACGCACTTTTGAAGATACCCGCCGGCCATCTCCGGCGCCGGCAGCTCACGCTCCCTCTGGCACGACGGACAGGACAACTTTTCCGATGCAGTATCGAACTGGCTTTGCAGCAGACCGCCACAATCTGGACATGAAAACGTAATCAGAGCCATGGAAGGCTTTCCGCGGAATTCCAAGTTGGGCCGCCTTACCGCATTACTTTCGGGGCAAGTCGCAGCGACAAACTGACAGCATATCTCGCTGAAAAGAACCGCGAAACCGTGCCCTCGCCAACAGCCACATTTTGCAAGACAACGGCAGCCTCGCCTGCTGAATAACGTGCGATACGGCGCGCCCGGGGTCGAAAAAGCCTACGTAGCAGCGGTCAACCGATGACTTCCCGGCAATCGGACTATATATTGGCGGATTCGACCCACGGATGAACTCGAATCCTGAATCAGCCATCTATGTCGGCGGAAACCGTTAACGCAGAGGAACACCTTCATAGGTTTGGGCTGGATTCATTCCGTCCTGGTCAAAAGGATGTCATCGACGCTGTTCTCCGTGGCGAGGACTGCTTGTGCATCATGCCGACCGGTGGCGGCAAGTCATTGTGCTACCAACTGCCTTCTGTGGCTCGGTCTGGCACGACGCTGGTCGTCTCCCCACTAATTGCGTTGATGAAGGACCAAGTTGATTCGCTCAACGAATTGGGAATCAGCGCCGCCTTCGTCAACAGCGCCCTATCCGGCAACGAGCAGGAGGAGCGACTGCTACGGTTCATCGCTGGCGAGTACGACATGCTGTACGTCGCGCCGGAACGCTTTCGCAGCCCACGTTTTCGCGACGCAATTCGCCAGACCAAAATCCAGCTGCTCGCGATAGACGAAGCCCACTGCATTAGCGAATGGGGGCATGACTTCCGACACGACTACGCTCGACTCGGCGAGTTCCGGCTTCAAATCGGCAGTCCTCAAACGATTGCTCTGACGGCAACCGCCACCACGGATGTGCGTGAAGACATCACAAAGCAACTCGAGCTTCAAAAGCCGAAAATCACGGTATCGGGTTTTGCTCGAGACAACCTGTACTACCTTGTCGAAAACCACCGCGGCAAACAAGCAAAACTGCAAGCGTTGCTCGACTTCCTTAAACGCACGCCCGGTTGCGGCATCATTTACGCTTCCACTCGTTCCGCCTGCGAGGAAATCCGAGACACACTCCTCAACGAAAGCTCTCGCAAAGTCGTTGCATACCATGGCGGCCTAATGCCCGATGATCGACGACATTTGCAAGAAGTCTTCATGTCAGGCGAGGCAGAGATCGTAGTCGCCACCAACGCGTTTGGGATGGGCATCGATAAAGCCGACGTTCGCTTTGTAGTGCATTACAACATCCCGGGTAGCCTTGAGGCCTACTATCAGGAAGCCGGTCGCGCCGGGCGAGACGGACTACCATCGATCTGCTACCTGCTTTTCTCGCAGAACGACCGCTTCATCCAGGAATTTTTCATCGACAGCGCTCATCCGCCAAAGGAATCCATCAAGAAGGTCTACGACTACCTATGCAAGCATCCCGGAGACCCAATCGAACTGACGCAGCAGGAGCTGAAGGAGGCCCTAGATCTGTCGATTGGTCCCGACGGTGTTGGCACTTGCGAGCGACTGCTGGAAAAAGCAAACGTGCTGGAGCGGCTAGACTCAAACCGCAACTTGGCCGCGGTTCGCATCGATTCTGACGCGCCGAACCTAGCGGAACTCCTTCCTTCGCAAGCCAAAACGCAACGCCGAGTTGCTCGTGCAATCGGCAACTTAGTGGGCACCCATCGGTTCGAACGTTTCTACTTTCACCCGAAGGACGTCAGCACGTTGTGCGGTGAAGACACTACCGCCGTGGGGCGCTCGCTGCGTGAATTGAATAAGAACGACTGGTTCGACTACGTTCCACCGTTCCGGGGTCGGGCTGTCCATATGTTGCGGCGAGACCAAGCATTTCACCAACTCGAAATTGACTACACGCGACTTGAAGAACGACGCCGCTCCAACTACGAAAAGTTAGACCGAGTCGTTCGCTTCGCCAGCACACGACGGTGCCGACAACGCGACATTTTGCGTTACTTTGGCGAGACGACGACGGAGAAGTGTGGCCACTGCGACAACTGTGGTGCGAAGCCGGGAATTGAACCGCCTCCGCCCAGCCAAGTAACAGAAGATCGCGTTGAACAAGAGGAACCAGTCGTCACGCCCGCCATGATGCACGTGAGCCGCATTGTGCTTAGCGGCGTCGCTCGGTCCCAAGGTCGCTTCGGAAAGAACATCGTATGCGGAATGCTATGTGGCTCGCAGTCCGCGAAGGTGCGCAAGTGGCAACTGCACGAACTGAGTACGTTTGGTCAGCTGGACAAATTCAAACAGAGCGAGGTACTCGACATCATTGACGCTCTAGTCGCTTTGAGCTTGATCCGAATGGTCGAGGTCGACAAGTTCCGTCCAACGATCCACAACACCACAACGGGCAACGACATCATGATGGGGCGCGTCGTGATGGAGGAACCGCTCGAACTGGAACGCTCTCTACTCAGAAAGATTGAGCGGCGATTCAAGAACGCTAGGCCTGTCACGCCCAAACCGCAACCGACCGCCCCCACCTCGACTTCACCCGAATCGTGCGCGACCGAAGAAAAGAAAGACACAGATGGCACGGACGCAGACAAGTCAAAACCGACGGACGCAGGCGATCCGGGTGATAGCCAATCCGAACCTGCTGCCGCCCCTGATCCACCTGCCCTGCGAAGACTCCCCGACCTGGACGGCGACTTCAATGCAAAACCCAATTTCTATTGGAGTTGGCGGCTTCTACACGACGGCTATCCTTTAGATGTATGTGCGGCGATCCGAGGCATTGACCAAACTGAACTGTCGGACCACCTGACGCGGGCAGTTGAAGAGAACTACCCCATCAATCTGTCCTGGATCTTCGACGACGCGATGCTGACCTGGCTAGAAGCCAATGTCTCGCTGGAATCGGGCGAAGGACCAGTCCCAAGTTCAGACGGGGAAAGCAATACTCCGCCTGCTCCGTTAACTGCCGAACAGATTCACCTGTTTAGAAGGTGTCGAGCAGCCCAAACTGCTCAAAAGGACGTCGGTTAGTGCTCAAATTTCGACCGGCAGACTCACAAGACTGCGTCGAATAAAGCAACGATCGGCTGCTGGCTAGACAACGTGTCCAACAGTCGTTTGTAGATACCAACTCCTCCGAGCAACTTTTCCCCGGGCTACGCCGTACCAAATGAGACATAGACACGGATTCGCTGCGGTATCCGTCGAAACTTTCCGCATCATGGGCTACAATTCCTTGCTTATTAGGGCCGAGAAGGCCCACGTGAAAGGACTGTAATGAATAAACCGCAGGAAAAAGAACAAAACGCCCCAGAACGGAGGCAGTTGTTCCGTCCGGGTAGCCCTCAGTCTTGGCTGGCTGCACTCGCAATCCTCATGACTGTGCTCTTCCTCATGGGCGGCCCAGTCGTCAACAGTCAGGACGAGATCTCGCAAAGCCATTTCAAGCACTTGATCGACGTCGACATGATCAAGGAAGCCGCGGTCATCGGCAGTACGAGAATCGAAGGCAAGTTCCGGACAGACTCGACCGGAAAATTCCCGACGTATGAAGCGACGCCTGATGGTAAAGGAAACCTCGTCATTCCTACCAAGGGTGGCGAAGAGCTGCGCCACGGCGAGAACTTCTTTGTGAAGCTTCGAGGCGACGACACCAACGCAAGTGAACTGCAAGCGATCCTCGAAGAAAAGGGCGAGAAAGACGCGTCCAAAAAGATCCTGGTAACCAATGAAGGCGAAGACAACTCAGCACAAATGTGGCTGACGTTGGCGTCGATCTTTTTGCCACTACTGCTCATTGTGTTCTTCTTCCTGTTGCTCCGACGCACACGTGATCAATTGATGGGCGGCGGATTCCTATCCGGCTTCAGCAAGAGCCCTGCGAAGGAATACGAAGAAGACCAAGAACCCATTACCTTTGCCGACGTCGCCGGACTTGAGGGTGTGAAGGCGGATCTGCAAGAGATCATCGAGTTCCTAAAAAACCCCGGCAAATTCCAACGCCTTGGCGGCAAAGTTCCCAAAGGTGTCCTGCTAAACGGCCCACCAGGTACCGGCAAAACATTGCTGGCTCGCGCCGTTGCGGGCGAGGCCGGCGTTCCGTTCTACAGCGTCAACGGTTCTGAGTTCATTCAGATGTTCGTTGGTGTCGGAGCAAGCCGAGTACGCGACCTTTTCGGCAAGGCCAAAGAGAACGCTCCGGGCATCATCTTCATCGACGAAATTGACGCCGTTGGCC
>CAYQMZ010000293.1:0-8550 GCA_964418725.1 uncultured Pirellulaceae bacterium | reverse complement strand
ATTCGGAACTGACCCTGCGGGGCGTTCCAAGTGTGTCGATCGTTCGGGCACTTTTTCCAGGTCACTTTTTTGACCACCCCTGTTTTGTGTCCTATGTTCCGGTTGTAGGCAGAAATGCGCACTGACGAGCGTCGACAGTGACGAGCGTCAACACTGACAAGTGTCCAACCATGCGTGCGTGCCTACCCACAACCTGAATGCCGACAGCCAACGGATCGTAAGCATCGCTCCAACTTTTGCTGTTTCGATCTAGTTCGTCGGCCCCTCCATAATTAGACGGACTTTCACATGCAACGATGGATTCTGCAGGCGCTCGCGGCACTTCTCTTCTGTGTTCCAGCAATCTCGAACGCGCAAGTTTCGAGTGCTTTTCGCGAAGTAAGAGCCAGCGAGACAAGCAATTCGGTTCAGACAACTCTCGAGGCTGGCTACGCATTAGAGCGAGAGCACTTGTGGGCAGATGCTCTTGTTCACTATGAAGATGCGACGCGACAATTCCCGAACAGTCTGGACCTGAAACAACGCCTGCAAATCGTTCGGATCCGTTTCGATCTGTCGCGACGCTATTCTGATCGCAGCTTCGTAGGTTCGACCCGGCGACTGACAATTGCACAGGCCATGGAACTCTTCCGTGAAGTCTGCGTCAAAATCCAATCGCACTACGTTGAGTCTCCCAACTGGAAAGCACTGGTCCAGCGTGGCAATCGAAACGTCGAGGTAGCGTTGCGTGACCAAGAGTTCGTGACCGCCAATGGCGTCCGAGTGGGCGAGCCTGAAATCTCCAGTTTCGTCCGCTACCTGTTCCAACGTGTCTCTTCCGTGAACGTCGCGGACCGAGGTGCTGCGGAGAACTTGGTTCAGTCGCTGGCACAACTTGGCGAGTCGAACCTAGGTTCACCCGCCGTCAGTCTGATTTTGGAATATGTGTGTGGTGCAACCAGTGCACTCGACGAGTACTCGACCTTCTTGACGGCCGAGCAACTCGATGATGTCTACTCGCAGATCGAAGGCAACTTTGTTGGCTTAGGGATCGAACTGAAGTCTTCAAACGGCTCGCTCTTGATCACCAATGTGATCAAGAACGGACCAGCTGACCGCGCGGGAGTGATCAAGAACGACCGCATCGTCGAAGTCGACGGGCAATCGATGCAAGACATCACCACCGACAAAGCCGCCGACTTGCTGAAAGGCGAGCAAGGCTCTTCGGTCGAAGTAGTTGTCCTTCGCCCCGACGGGAACCGACATCGACTGGCTGTCAAACGCGAGCGTGTCGAAGTGCCATCGATCGAAGACGTAAAGATGATCGATCGCGAAAACGGCATTGGCTACTTAAAGCTGACGAGCTTTCAGAAGACGACCAGTCGAGACATGGACGCCGCGCTTTGGAATCTGCACCGCGACGGGATGCGAAGCCTGATTATTGACGTACGTCACAATCCGGGCGGACTTCTAACGCAGTCCGTAGAGATCGCAGACAAGTTTGTTACCGACGGAACGATTGTCTCGACACGTGGCCGCAGTCCTCGCGAAGACTTCGACTACAAAGCTCATCGCACGGGAACTTGGCGAATGGGTTTGGTTGTCCTGATCGACGACGAGTCAGCGAGTGCGAGTGAGATCTTTGCTGCTGCAATTCGTGATCACCGACGCGGGACGATCGTTGGCATGCGAAGCTACGGCAAGGGCTCTGTCCAAGGTATCTTCCCACTGCGAACGGCGAAGACTGGTGTGCGTCTGACAACAGCGAAGTTCTACTCTCCGAAGGGAACTCCGATCAGCAACCACGGTGTGACACCAGACATCCAGGTCAACATCGGCTCAGACGAGCAAGATAAGGCACTGGCAACAGCTGTAGAAGTCGCACGACAACGCGTAGCACAGCGTAGTCGCTAAGCTGCTCGCAACGTCACGCAAAGCCAGCGATCCACAACGCTAGTCGGCCCTAACAGGTGACTGAGTGGGTGGAGCGATCGAACCGCGAGGCAAGCAGACCTTCGAACAAAGAAGGTCTGCTTGCCTCTTTCTATTTGTGCTGCAGCGGGATTATGTGGCTCCCTCGTGACTCACAGCGTGAAGCGGCAACGGCTTTCTGGGCAGTCCGTCAGTACTCAAGCTCATTCGTTCGGGAAGGGCAACGAAAACATCTACTCGAGTTCAAAACCAATTGTGGTAGCCTACCGCTGAATTCCGAGCCATCAGAGTTGAAGCGAAAATATGTTCCGAAGAGATCTCCGCATGGAGTCGCTAGAGCAACGAAGAATGCTCGCGATCACCTCACTTCAGTATGCGGAACCTGCCCCAGAACGAACCGTTAGTCACATGTTCTCCTCAGAAGGCCATGTTTACTTCATCGAAGATGGACCGGTGGAGCCAACACGCCAGCAAGGATTGACGTTTTCGTGGCTCTGGCGCACCGATGGGACCGCTGAGGGTACTGATCGCATCCTCTTTAGTACGCCAAGTCGCAATCACGTCGAATATGGCGGGCAAGTAGGAGAGCGGCACGCATTTCGAGTTCAATACGTGTACGAGTTGGGACTAGGACACGAAATATGGGGCATTGAAGGAGCGGAAATCTATCGGCTCACTCAGGGTATGTCATCTACAAGTTCTTACGACGGTCAGCACTCCAGCTCTCCATTCACGGCGAGCGAAAGAATCTGGTTCGAAATCTACAGCGTTGAGCAACATGTACAATGGATCATTCATACCGATGGAACGCGCGAAGGGACACGTAGCGGCCCTACGGTCGAGATCGGATCGACATACGCCGCCGTTGTTGACGATCACGTCGTTCACCACTCGGGCTACGGCTGGATCAGAAGTAGTGGTGCGCCCATGAACGTGCTTCATCAGCGCATTGGGGAAACCGCAAAGTTGGGCGAGGGCTTGGTCGTCGCAGCTCTCGAGCGGGGTCCGTATCGCGACCATATCTTCGAATACCCGGCTCAGCCATTCCGGCTCTACTATTGGACGCGGGAGTCTGTCGTCGAAATCGCAGAATTGCCTAGCGGCGTAGAAGTGTTTGCGGCATTCAACGATCTACTGTTGTTTCGATCTAACGAATCGCTGTGGGTAACCGATGGGTCGGCGAGTGGAACCCGCATGTTGGTGCAGAACATCGATCCCCAGTTCCTCGGAGCTTTGGGCGACGAATTCATCTTCGTCGGAAGTAGTGATACGTCTGGTCGCGAACTTTGGCGAACAGATGGTACGGCGGCAGGCACGCAACTACTGAGTGACCTCCATGCAGGCCCCGGCAGTACGAAGTTTGCAAACATGCCGGCGCAGGTGCTCGATGACGAATTGTATTTCTTCGCTGATGACGGAATGAGCGGGATGGAACTGTGGGTGACTGACGGAAGCACCGATGGGACGCGTCTTGTCGAGGAAACGATACCCGGGCCCGACAATTTGGACATCCAAGGTTTCACCGTAACCAACGACATGATCGTCATGCGAACGGCGGAAGCTAGTCGAAGTTTGCTCGTGATGAAGCCCGACCCGAACCCTGCAGACGCCAACCTGGATGGAATCGTCGACTTCAGCGACTTCCTTGCGTTGGCGGCAAGTTATGGCGAGAACAATGCGAGTTACGAGTCGGGTGACTTCGACGGCGACGAGCTGGTCACTGACGCTGACTTTGAGATCTTGGCAAGAAACTACGGCCGACGGCAATCGTTCTAACCTTTGATTTTGAAAAGCACTCGAGCGACATGTCCACTCGATTCGGAGCACTTCATGGCCAATTCAAGGATATCAGACTCACGACGATCGATTGGCTCACAGCTTTCCCAGCATCGCCTTGTCGAAAGGCTGGAGGAACGAAGATTACTAGTTACGTCGTTGGAACTTGGAACAGTCACCTTCGAACCAACAGCGGAGTATGCTCACATCCAGCCGGGCGACGCCAATTCATCCTTGGACTACGACCTCAATGGCGATGGACTGATCGACACGATTGAGCCCGCCGGGTCGGTACTGGCTCCGAATGAAATCGATGTCTACATCCAACAACTTCGTATTTCGTATGGCTCTAATGAGCAGCTGCTGACTTTCCCGGGTTCCGTCGCAGACCTCGATGTTGGCGACGTCAATGCTGATGGCTATCCAGATATTGTCATCGCACACCGCAACGCAAGAGGGCGATTCAACACCGTTACCGGCGGTACATCGGTCTCCCTTGGTTCCGCATCCGGATTTGGAGATCCTATTCGGCTGTCTGAGAATCGCCCCTCGCACGTCGTATTTCTGCCATCTACCGAAACACTCGATGGGCAGCCACGTGTTCTGGAGTTTCGAGAATCCGACCGCCCCATCACGGCTATTCGCTGGAGTCATACTCACGTTTTTCGAGTCGTGGAAGTAAACAGTAGTGACGAGCAATACCCAACGCACGTGGAGGACATCGACAACGATGGTGTATCCGACATCGTCACACTTTCGTTCACGGACGGTTTGGCCGAAGCTTCCGTTGACGCCACCACGGCAATCAATCCGGTAGTCAGCACGCTGGGGAGAAGCACCACCTTCAACGTGCCCAGCTTTACTGGCGATTTCAATGGCGATAGCGTTATTGACATCATATTCTGGGATCGCTGGGGCGACGGCGAAAGAATGCAGACGGTACTCGGCAACTCTGACTTTACATTCCAGCCGCCGATCCACGGTGAGTTACCCCAAGCCTCGCACATGGAAACCGTGGATTTCGACGGTGATGGACGCGACGAATTGGTATTCGGCTCCGGAAGTGGAACGATTGTGGCCCCGCACCGCGGCTACGTCGGAGACTTTGAAAACGGGAGTTGGCAAATTCGACGTGAGCCAAGGATCGACAACAGTTCGATTCCCTTGCTGATGGATGATCTGAATCGGGATGGGTTCGAGGACTTCGTCACTTGGGAGAACATTCACTACGGCAGCGCAGACGGACTCCGCGAGCCAGTTTCTCTGGGTGGCCGCTACGCCAGCTTCCTTTCTGGGGACGTCAACCACGACGGTCTCATCGATTTGATAGGACGACCAAGAGATACTTTGGAAGTGACACACCCTGGCAATCAACTGTTTCTGTTGCATGGTCTGGCGGACGGGACGTTCGGTCCACCCGAGATCATCGAAACAGCGGAAGATGGACCGTATGCTTACGTGCTCGACCTAGACTTCGATCAATTGGATGATGTCGTCGTCGCAACTCAGACGTCAGAACCAAGTCAGCGGCTCTACGTGAATCTTGGTGTTACCCCTGACGAAACGGAAATCCAGGACATCGGTACGCTGAACGGTACCTATTCACGCAGGCATTGGTTTGTCGACGTGAATGGTGATTCCTTTCTGGATTTGGTCACATCGCGTGACCATCATGAAGGACTCAACGTTATCAATCCGGTCGCCGTGATCAATGTTGCCCTGGGCAGTGAAGCTGGTTTCGATCCGGCATCTCATATCAGCGTTAGCGTCCCACTTGGTTCGGCCAATGTGCGGGCCGTCGATCAAGTAGATGGTATCGTCCGAGTTGTTGTGGGTTATGCCGATGGCTACGTGGTTCTGGAATCACTGGCCAAGCAGGATCTTGATCAGGACGGAGCGATTTCTGCATCCGACATTGATTCGTTTTGCTCGCGTATCGATCTTCCTAGCATTGATGAGCGATTCGACTTGAATGCGGATGACGTAGTAGACCACCAAGACTTTGATTCGCTGTTGGAAGTTGGCGGATTTGTCCAAGGTGATTTGGACCTTGATGGCGACGTGGACTTCGCCGACTTTCTACGAATGTCAGCAAGATACAACCAAGACGCCGACTGGTCCGGTGGCGATGTCAATTGTGATGGTCGAGTCACAGACGACGATTTCACGCTGTTGGCTGAGAATTACGGAACGTCACGCGAGAGGCCCTAGCTAGAAGCGAGGCTCTGTAACATTCGCAACGCATGTTGAGTTCGCGATAATCGGACTTCATTCAGTACCAAGGCCGAACGCTTCTCAAGAACTCGAGGCGCTGCGAGACCCAACACAGTGCACATGCGGTCTGCCGCTAGCGAATGTCATTAATGTAGTTTGGGCAGTTGTTTTTTCTTGCTTCACTTCAAAACACGCAATTGGGGCAACTTAATCCGCGTTACCCGATGGTTTCGCACTTCAAGGCGATTCGCTACGATGTTTTGCTTTGACATACGGGATTTCACCAAGTTTTTGCCTCGGTAGCCTCGACTGTTTTGGGTTACCAAAGCGAGCAACTTTGGCTCGCATCTCCGAAGTAACGCCATGTTCCAAAGCCTAGGGAACTTCGTTTCCCGTCATTGGTTGCTCACCATACTCACTTGGATAGTGCTCGTTGTTTGTGCTCGTGCGCTTGCTCCAAAGTGGGACGACGTCACGCACGATGGCGACCTGGCGTACATGCCTGTCACCATGCCTAGTGTGATTGGCGAACAGTTGCTCGAGGAAGCATTTCCCGCGCGGCGATCTCGCAGCGAAGCAGTCGTTATTCTTGCTCGCGACGACCGCAAGCTTGATCAAGCCGAGCTGGATGTCGTTCGCAGTTACGTTTGTCGCTTCCAAAACATCTTCGGTGCAAGTTGTTACTTGCAGGCGAAAGAGCTCGCCAAGGAATCGGACGCACTCCGTACCGCGGGTGACACCGCACAAGCAGATGCTTTGGCAGCCGAAAGCAAGGACCTTCGCAATCGTGCGATGGAGGCTTTTGATGCTGGAGTAACGGTTCTCGAAACGCAGGTCCTCGAGGCGTTTGACGAGGCGGGAGACGATCCGGATGCACCGTTAAACTGCGACCCATATTTTGCGAATGCAGCACACACCCTTGCAATACTACACATCGAAGACGGAAACGACTCCGAAGCCGAGCGACTTCGCGCCTTAAGTTGGGACGTTGACGCCAGCCTTCGAGAAACCCCCATGGAGTTGGCCGGAAGCTTGGGGACACTTCCTCTAGTGGATGTCTGGAGTCGCTTCACGGACGTGTATGGCAGCAGCCTATCTAGTGCCGACGGAAAAGCGGACCTGATATTCCTGAAGCTATCCAATGAGTTCATGGCGGCCGAGAACATCCCGTTCCTGTCGCAAATCCATACTATTCTCAAAGACACCAAAGATTCGTTGGGCAATTGGCCCGAAGGCCTGTCGCTGGGCCTGTCCGGCTCCGCGGCTGTTGGCACCGACATGCTTAACTCGGCCAAGAGCAGCATGCGAAATACCGAACGCTACACAATCGCTTTGGTCATCGGCATCCTGTTGCTCGTCTATCGTTCACCGGCACTAATCGCCGTCCCATTGATCACCATCGTCGTCTCGCTCCTTACCGCTACCAGTCTGGTCGCCGCGCTGACGCAAGTGGATCAACTGGCAGGCTGGGAATGGTGGGACTTCAAGATCTTCACCACAACCAAGATCTTTGTGGTCGTCATTCTGTTTGGCGCCGGTACGGACTACTGTCTGTTCTTGATTGCTCGCTACAAGGAAGAGCTGGCCGCAGGTAAGTCGAACAACATAGCATTGGCTGATGCACTGGGCGGAGTTGGCGAAGCATTGGCAGCCAGCGCGTTCACCACCATCGTTGGTCTCGGGATGATGTTCTTCGCCCAGTTTGGCAAGTTCCGCAACAGCGGACCGACCATTGGACTGTGCCTCTTCATAACGCTGTTGGCCTGTGTGACGTTGGCACCAGCGTTGTTGCGTGCACTTGGGTCCAGCGTGAACTGGACAATCGGCAGCAAAGGCAACGCAAACGGCAGCGAAGCTGGTTGGATGGACGGCGTGTGGAGCTGGGTCGCAGACCTAATTGTCGCTCGGCCGAACTCTGTGTTAATCACGGCAACCGTTTTGATGCTACCGGCTTTTTGGATTGGCCTGCAACGCAGCGATACAGTCACCTACGACCTCCTTAGTGAATTAGATGCCGATCGCACCAGCAAGCAAGGTGCCCAGCTTCTACGGGAACACTTCGACGTCGGGCAAAGTGGTCCACTGGTCGTACTCGCACACAAACCAGGCGCGGACTTCGATAGTCCTGAGGGCATCAAGGCGATCCGGGAACTCACCGGTACTTTGTACTCGGATGGAGTCGAATCTGTCCGCAGCCTAATTGCTCCCGTTGGTGGTGCCCCAAAGGCATCGACCAAACGACTGCTGATGCAGAACCATCGCATCACGCGCGAACTGTACCTCAGCAAACAACCGGAACTTGATGGCAAGCGAGACGGCGACGTTGCACGGCTCGAACTCGTGCTCGGACATGACCCGTTCTCGCTGGATGCGATCAACGTACTCGAACGAGTCAACGAACAACTCACCCAACTCAGCAACAACACTTCGTCGTATTGGAACGGCAGTCAGTTTTCCTATGCGGGGACAACGGCTGCCATCAGTGATCTTCGCGACGTCACGACCGAGGACAATCGACGGATCCAGCAACTCGTGGTGCTGGCCGTTCTGCTGATCCTGCTGGTGTTGCTCAAACGACCTGCGGTTTGCATCTATCTGATTCTTTCCGTGCTGTTCAGTTACTACGTGACGATGGGCATCACCCAGGTA
>CAYQMZ010000292.1:0-8555 GCA_964418725.1 uncultured Pirellulaceae bacterium | reverse complement strand
GGGTGAGTGGTCTCAATGTTGTCGGAAACAATCTGTACTTCTTGGTGCAAAGTGAGTCGTCGCAGGCTGATATCACGAGCGAGCTATGGGTTTCGGACGGTAGCCGCGAAGGTACGTACTCGTTGGGGAGTGTTTCTGATGCGCAGTACACGTGGGTGACGGCGTATCGGGCGAATGGTACGGCTCTGTTGTTCGTTGGTACTCAAAACAACGGCGATGCGTTTTCCGTCTACCGGATAATTGCTACCGACGGGACAGTCGAAGGCACCAAGCACGTAGAGGCGAGGGGATTCGTCATTGCGCACAGCCATGCGCACAGCTTGGAGAAGAGACGTACGTCCTTCTTCACGTTTTGGAATCGCCCGAGCGTCACCTCTATCGAGTTTCCGATCAGGGTTCGCTAGAGTTGGTTACAGAATTGCCAGGAGCAGGGCCTTTCGATTTCAGCGGCTATTATTATTCGCTGACGCCGGCGGGTGACAACTTGTTCTTCTTATCCGAGTACGTGTTCGACAATAAACCTGCTCTTTGGATTTCAGATGGAACTAGAGTCGGGACACGTGTCGTTCGTGAATTCGAAGCAGTTCCGTCTAGTGTAAGGGGAACCACTGAAACCGGTATCGTTTTTGGTGTCGATGGCAACACATGGATTTCGGATGGAAGCGAGCAGGGCACTGTCCAAGTTGAAACGCCGCCTGCGTATGAACCGATATTCAATCCCAATCTCCCATCGTGTACCCTCAAGTTTGATCAGACTTCCATCGGTTTGTCCGTTGGCGATCCGTTTTTCCAGATCGAGTCCAATGTAGCCAGCCATCCGAGGGCAACTCAGGTCGTTGGGAACGACGTATTCACATTCGTCAATGCCACTGCGAGGTTTGGGCAATCGACCTTGTCGAGGATAGATTCAAAAGACCTGAAGGCCTCGAACATAGTCTTCGCAAGTGAGCCGCAATTTCTATTTGAGTCTCTCTCCCTTGGGGATCGTCTCGTTTTTAGTCACGGTCCGATGGACGACTTTGGGTGGATTGATCGTTGGACGCTAACTGCGTTGGATCCACTGACGGATGAGCTGACAGTACTAAGGCAGACGGACGATCCAAGCGAGTGGCTGCTGTCGCTTACCGAATTGACGGACCAGACGTTCGCATTTTTGCAAGGTTCCTGGCATTCATCTGGACGAAGAAGTGTTTGGTTGTCCAACGGCAAAGAAAACGGGACGGAGCGTTTAGCCCTCCCCGATGATGTGATTCCATTTCGTATTGTTGGCGGCAATGAAAGCTTCGTGTTCTTCATTGATGGCGACGAAGAAACGCATGCGGTGTCACTTGATGGTGTTGTGACGCGTCTAGGTGACCGTGCTCATGCCGCCGTGGAGGCGTTCGGTCAATCGTTTTTTCTTAGCTCAACCAGCGAAAACCTCGAACTATGGTCATTCGACGGCGAAGCAACGTCTGACGTCACGGCGTTGGATTTACCAAGCAACACAGGCCTTGCTCAGTATGACATGGAAGTGATGGGCAGTGAGTTGTTGATCACTGATGGCGAACGTCTCTACGTGTCCGATGGCACTCAACAAGGCACGCGGTTGATTCGAGACTATGGTGTCTTGGGGCGAGTGAGCGATCTGATCCCGTTCGGCCGACGCATGTTCTTCGCCGCAGATGATGGCATCCATGGGACGGAACTGTGGAGTACCGACGGAACCACGCAGGGCACACGGCTGGAGCATGACATCATGCCGGGGCCAGGTGGCTCCTTCCCTAACAACTTCGTACAGTCCGTCGATGAGTTGTTCTTCAGTGCTGACGACGGAGTCCACGGTCGCGAGCTGTTTTCGTTTGTGCGTGATTTGAGAGCCGACGTCAATGAAGACGGAGTTGTCGACTTTGTGGATTTCCTGGTCCTGAGCAACAACTTCGGTCGCAAAATCAACTTGGAAGAGAGTCGCGCGTTGGGCGATCTAAACGGAAGCGGGATGGTTGACTTTGAAGACTTCCTGATCCTAAGCGACGAGTATCGTGGCTAGATCATGTGGCGACAAACTGCGTGACTGCTGTGTCGTATCCCATGCAAGCGATGACGCCAGACTTCTGTTGTTACTCAAGGTGAACCAATAGAGAGACTGCCTGCCCAGTTGAGTTCTGGTTTAGCTTCAGACAAACCTTAGACGTAGCGTCGACCGCTTGGGTAACGACGTTTATTGGGCATTCCGGATCTGGTGTCTCGTAATTTAACGTCGCCGGAATCGTCGACTGCGTCAGGCTGGCTGCCAGTTCCAGTGCACCCGATGCAGCTCCCACGTTTCCAAAATAGCTTTTGGCGGCAGTCACGGGTACGTCTGCCAGCAGACTGCGGATTGCATTGGCTTCAAGTGAGTCCGGCACGACCTCCGACGTTCCGTTGGCATTTACGTGTCCAACGTCGGAAGCATTGATGCTGCCTTTGCTGAGTGCGAGGCTAATCGACCGCTCGATCGAGTTTTGGACGGATTGATGTCGCTCGGCTTCGTTGTTGGATGTGAAGCCTGATCCCGCGTGGACGCTCGCGTAGCCAAGGATGCTGCCAAGAATTTTTGCTCCGCGTTGTTCCGCGTGAGAACGTTCTTCTAACACAATCGTCGCTGCGCCTTCACCGATCACCATGCCGTCACGAGCTGCATCGAACGGCCGCGAAGCCTCGCTAGGCGAATCGTTGCGGTGCGATAGGTTACTGTCGCCGCGATACATTACCGGAGTGATGTCCATGCGGTCGCCGGCACCACCGGTCAGGACGACGTCGGCGATGCCTCGCTGTATAAGCGTCACGGCTTCGATCATGGCCAGCAGGCTGGAGCAGTCGCCCTGGACGATGGAGTTATTGGGACCGCGTGCACCATGCGCGATGCCGATATGGCTCGCCGTCATGTTGGGCAGATATTTCAGCATCCACAGCGGCAGCATTTGACGAGGAAACTGGTCTCCGAATTTGTCGAACTCAAACCCAGCGTCAGCGTCGCATCCCTTGTACAGATCGACGAGCTCTTCGTTCTCTGCGTACAACATGGGGCTGCCATAGACGACACCGAACCGCTCCGTATCGATGGCGTCGCCCGTCAGCTCAGCGTCTTCCATTCCAAGCGTGGCGGACGCGACGCCCATCTGGATCTCTCGCGACATGACCTTCAAGCTCTTACGTGGCTTCACGTAGAGTTTGGGTTGGAAGTCGCGCAGTTCAGCTCCAATGCGTACTGAAAGATGCTGCGTGTCATAGCGAGAGATGGAGTCGATGCCGCTTTTGCGATCGCGAAGTGACTGCTCAAAGGCCTCTCGCCCAACACCGATGGGAGAGACGATCCCAAGCCCTGTAATCACTACATCTCGTGCGTCAGTCATCGCTGCAAATTAGCCCACGGGGACGATTGGTGCTAGAACCAGTTTCAAAACCGTGGCGCACAGCCACAATTTCAAATCTCATCGGCTAAACAGACTGCGTCGGACCTTCGTTTTCGGTGCAGGAATCACTAGCGAGAGTCGTCAAGCCTTCGGTATTCGGCACAATCGAAACGACCGACGACGTGCGAGGTGCGTTGGCGAGAACGCACGCCCAGTTAACGCGTCGGTTCGCGATCTATGCGGACTAATGGGGCTGCGTCGTCAGTATTGGTTGATCAGCACAGGTTGAGGTGGACGATCGTAGCGACCTGTCCCGTAGCAGCCTAATTTTCAGTATCACCAAGGATCACTGCAGCGACTTGTCGTAGATCCGGTACATCTTGTCGATCTCGGCGCCGCCTCGCTCGAGTGTCGCCCGCGAGAGGTGATTGGATTCCAGCACCCAAGAAAACTCTGCCATTTCGATGCCCCACTTGAAGATCTCGGGGACCAGACGCGACATGAGCACGAGGCCAACACCCCAGCGTTGATACTCAGGCAGCACGTTTGTGCTCACCAAACGCACGCGCTTAATTGCCTTCTTGTTCATCAGCAGCTTGAGAAAGCCAAAGGGAAACAGCTTGCCATCGATGGCTTTGACGCGCGGGTTGTAATCCAGCAAACCAAATACGGCTCCGATGGGCTTACCGTCGACTTCCGCGATCGTCGTCATCTCGGGGACAATCAGAAAACGCAGCGAACCTGCAAGCGCCTGAATTTCGGCATCGCTAAGCGGGGAGAAGCCCCAAGTGCCAACAAGCGACTTGTTGTAGATGTCTAAGAAGGTGCGTACGTCTTCGACGAATCGTTTCTTGTTCAGCGGTCTCAGCGTAATGTCGAATCGGCGAATGGCTTCTTCGATGACGAACGACATTTTCTTGTCCAGGGTCTTCACCATGTCCACGTGGCCGCAGAATGAGATTAGATCCTGAGCTTTCTCGAAGCCGTAGTCCTCGCAGAGTTTCTGGTAGTACGGATGGTTATAGCTCATCATGAACGTGGGCGTGATGTCGAAGCCCTCGGTCAGCAGTCCGCACTGGTAATTCTGCGTCGGGCTGCACGGACCACGCAAGTCCGTCATGCCTCTCGCCCGCAACCATTCACTGGCTGTATCGAACAGGGCGGTGGCGACGCTTTGATCATCGATGGATTCAAAGAAGCCAAAGAATCCACGTTGCTCGGAGTACCGTTCGTTGTGGGCTTTATTGATGATCGCGGAGATGCGTCCAACCGGCTCGCTGCCGCGCATGGCCAAAAAAGTCTGAGCCTCGTTTTCACGGTAGAAGGGGTGATTGGCAAAACCTGCCATCTCCTTCTGGTCCATGCGAAGCGGCGGCACCCAATGTTGACACCCTGAGTAAATCTTCCACGGCAATTCCAGAAACTGCTTTTGCTGTGATTTGTCTTTGACCGGAACTACCGAAATCTGCGTCATAGCGTTGCGCGATGCAATGAATGCCTGAAGTGGTCCATAATAAGATCCGATGCTGATCATAGCCTTTTTACCCGCCCGTGTGAGTATTGGTTTGCCCGGGCTGGACGCAGATTCTTCGCCGATAGGGCAGATCGGGTTGCGTTCGTGACGTTGAGTCATGGGCGAGCCTATCGAGGCGACCTGCGACGTTTCAGATTTGAATCTGCCTATGACGGTTTTGCTGGCAATGCGAGCGCGGTGAGTGTTTGGTCGGGACTATGGAATGGGAGCCGTAGCGGTGCGAATTCTAGTTACTGGTGCAACGGGCTTGGTGGGGAACAACTGCCTGCGACAGCTCATCGAGAATGGCCATCGAGAGTTGTCAGTTCTGGTGCGAACGGGGTACGACGAGCGGCCCTTCGAAAGCCTGGACGCCAACCTTCGCCATTGCATCGGCGACCTAAGTAAGCCTCAGCAACTAGCAGACGCTATTCCAGATGTTGACGTCATTGTGCACGCTGCCGCGGACACGCACATTGGCAAACGCCCACGCCCAATCCAGCAAACCATCAACGTGGACGCGACCTCGACGATTGCTGAAATAGCCCATCAGCGGAACTGTCGATTCGTATTCGTCTCCAGCGTCGATGCTCTTCCTGCTGGCAGCCCCGTTGCGTTTGTCGATGAGGAAACGCAGGGCGGAGCCAAGTATCCATGTGGTTACGTCGAGACGAAGCGAGCTGCCGAAGCTGCCGTTCTAGAGAAAATCGAAGCGGGGCTAGATGGCTACATTGTGAATCCAGGGTTCATGCTGGGACCGTGGGACTGGAAGCCTTCCTCTGGGCGGATGCTGATCGAGGTCGCCACCAAGTTCACTCCATTTGGTCCGTGGGGTGGATTCAGTGTTTGCGACATTCGAGATGTTGCTGCGGCGATTTGCAAGCTGGCAGTCGAGGGCCAAGCTGTTGCGGCGAATCGGCGCTACATACTGGCCGGTAACAACATCCGTTATATCGATGCTTGGCGGATTTTTGCGGAGGTGTCGGGAGGTTCGAAGCCGTTGTGCCCAGCCGGTCCGATGATGAAGGTTGTCGCTGGTCGTTGGGGTGACTTCATGGCGAGCGTTACTGGCCGTGAAGGCGACGTGAACTCGGCGGGAATCGCCATGTCAGATCTGTATCATTACTACGATAGCAGCCGAGCGAAGCGTGAACTGGGGTACCAGGTGAGACCTGTCCAAGAAAGCGCTGAAGCGGCATGGGAGTGGTTCCAGCAGCACGGCTATGTCTAAGCCGCAGTTCTGCTGTACTGCGACCGACGAGATTTGACGGCCATAATCCGCAAGTTAGGCTTTACCCGGAGTGGAATAGTTGTGGCTTCCTGATGTCTGACTCGGTCTAGCGGAGTTTGGTGGTGGAATCTACAATTTTCCTTCCTTGATTCCAGATATTCGTTCGTTCCAGTGGGAGTCTAGAAATGGACACGTTGGTGGGCATTTTGTTCTTCGGCATCGCTACCGCACTTCCAGTCGGTATCTTCTTCTATTTCTATCTTCGAGATAGCAACGGCTAAAGCTGTTTGTTGATTTGCGTTCGCGACCGCTTTCGAAGCCGCGAGCGTTTCCTAATGCGCTTTGATCTGTTGTCCACGCTGCGGAGCTTCTTGCGACGTGGCGTCTTTCCCGGGCATCGCTGACCGCTCCCTTTGCTCGGTCGTGAACAGACCGTTTCTTTTCTTGGGTGTGCGCTGACACTCTGGTCTTCGGTTGCGCTTGGTTCGTGTCTTACCGGCTGTTGCTCGTCCGAGTCCGTTGCTTTGCCCCGAGTCATGCCGTTTCGTGCGGCTACTCATGGTGACGCGACTGTTGCAGGGAACTAATCCCAACTGCGATCTGCGACAGGTCTGACCTCTGTGTGTACTCGCAATCTGTTCATTGTCGGGGGGAAATCTAATGCCGTCTGGTCCGCGCGTGGGCTTGTGAAAAAGAGTATTTGACTTCCATCGTTTACTTGAGTAGAACTACTTCGGTAGACGATCGGAGGAAGTCATGACGAGAGCAAAATTGGGCCAAGTGCAGCTGCGGATCATGCAGTTGCTTTGGAAGTTGAAGCGGGCTTCGGCTCGCGAATTGACGGACGAGCTGAATAAGACCGAGCCGATTGCACACAGCACGGTGCAAACGTTGTTGCGGCAACTTGAGGCCAAAGGGTCGGTAAATCACGAGCAGGACGGTCGCACCTTCTACTTCTTTCCGGTGGTGAAAGAAGACAAGGTGAAAAAGTCCGCAGCGAGAGAGCTGATTCAGGGGGCGTTTGAGGGCAGCGTGGGCGGCTTGGTTTCGTACCTGCTTGAAAACGAAAAGGTCTCGGCGGACGAACTAGCCGAGATTCGAAAGTTGATCGACAAGAAACGCAAGCAGTAGCGAATACGCTCTCAATCGAGTCAAGAAACAAGAGGTCAGCCATGAACGGTTTCGGTGAAGGCTCTGTAGCTTCAACAATTGGTCTGCTGGAATTTGCCGCGACGTGGTGGTTGCAGGCTTCGATACTTTTGCTGTGTGGACTTGGGGCTGCCGCTGCATTGCGGAAGCGTGGTCCCGCATTGCAATCGGTCGTATATCGAGTCACTCTGATTGCCGTTCTCATCTGTCCCATCGCGACGCGGCTACTGACGATATCGGGTGTTTCCCATTTCTCGATCGACTTGCGTGCCTATTTGTTGGCCGAGTCGGAATCGTTCGAAACTACTGAGGCTGTCGCCACTGAATCGCCGGGCGAAGCAGTATCCCTCGGTGACGCTCTCGCTCTTGAAAGGGATCTCCCACCGCACATCAATGATGGGCTGTCGCCGCCGTTTTCCAGGGACGGAAACGCTTTCGCTCCAAGCCCAACGCAGATGGCGCCTGTCGATGCATCGTTAGATCACGCCAGCGCTGAGGTGGCCTCAGTTAACGGTGAGGCCATTGATTTTCAGCCTTCGAATGTCGCAACAGTTAATGAGCCCAGTAGTGCAATCGCCAACGTTGCCAAGTCGATCACTCGACCGATTCTACTAGGCGGTTGGTTCCTAGCGACCTGGTGCGTCGGGGCGATGGCACTCATGGCTAAGCTGTTTTTCGATGTGCAACGCTCCGAATCGATGCGCCGAAAATCTGATCCTGCGGATGAAGCGGCGCAGCGGGTGTGCCGGACTGTGGCCGAGAAACTAAATGTGCCTGCCCCGAAAGTGTTGTCGAATCCTTTTCTAACGAGTCCATGTTTGCTGGGACATTGGAGCCCTGCCGTGATGGTCCCGGAAGAAACGGAGCCATCGGATTATCCGCAGGTCTTCTTGCACGAACTAGCGCATCTGCGTCGCGGCGATTGGCTGTGGAGTTTTGTTGGACGCATGTGCGGAGCATTGCTTTGGTGTCAACCGTTGATGTGGGTGCTGCTAAGGCGAAGTGCATCCGTTGCCGAAGAAGTTTGCGACGACTATGTGTTGCATCATGGATGTAACCGAGAAGGTTATGTCCGTCAGTTGGTCGAGATCGCGGAGCGTTCGGTGCCTCAATCCTTGGCGGCGGGCGTCTCTATGGTTGGGTTCCGATCGAAGTTGGGGAATCGAGCCAGTCGAATTCTGGACACGACGCGAATGCTCTCGACGCAAGCCGGTCGTTGGTTTGCGACACTCGCTTTAGCCGCGACATTGGTGGCTACATCAGGTGTCGCGTTTTTGAACTTTGGACG